>REDV01000090.1 GCA_007695365.1 Cryomorphaceae bacterium
AGACAATAAGCCGATTGGCCGATTAGACGATTAGCCAATTAGACGATTTACCCCCTCAGAGTCACTCGCAGAGGACTCTGAGGGAAGTAAATCTCGATAGAACGCGTGTGGGAACAAAAGGCTAACTTTGTGGTTGCTTAGGCAGATACCATGAAAAAGTTTGAGATACCCACTATCTACCGGTCCGAAGTGATTGGTAAAATTAAGGAAGCCAGAAAAATACGTGACCCGCGGAAAAAGGATTTTGAGCCTACCTTGCTCGATTTTGGTCCGGTGCGCTTTTACATTGCACGGCATTTTGGGTTTTGTTACGGCGTAGAAAACGCCATCGAAATCTCCTACAAAGCCCTGGACGAAAACCCCGACCGACGCATTTTTCTCCTCAGCCAGATGATTCACAATCCGGAGGTAAACAACGATTTACTCTCAAGGGGTATTCGCTTTATCATGGACACCGAAGGCAATCAGATTATAGACTGGAGTGAGCTCAAAGCCGATGACATCGTGATTATTCCGGCTTTCGGAACCACCATCGAAATTGAAAACAAACTCGCTGCCATCGGCATCGAAACGCAAAGCTACAACACCACCTGCCCCTTTGTGGAAAAAGTGTGGAACCGCTCACGCAAGCTTGGTCAGGACCATTACACGGTCATCATCCACGGCAAGCGCAAGCACGAGGAAACGCGGGCTACATTTTCGCACAGCAAAACCACGGCACCTTCGCTCGTGATTCGCGACATGGAAGAGGCCAAACTCGTAGCAGCCAAAATGCGGGGCGAGATAAGCACCGAAGAGTTTTTCAAACATTTCTCAGCATGTGTGTCAGAGGGTTTTGATCCCGACGTGCATCTTCAAAGAGTGGGCGTAGTGAATCAAACCACCATGCTGGCGACCGAAACGCAGGCCATCGCCGATTTTTTCAAAGATGTGGCCATCGAAGTGTTCGGAGCGGAGACCATTCAGGACCACTTTGCGGATACCCGCGATACGCTTTGCTACGCCACCAACGATAACCAACAGGCAACATACGGCTTGCTAGAGAAAGATGCCGATCTGGCCATTGTGGTGGGTGGTTACAACAGCTCCAACACCTCGCACCTGGTTGAGCTTTGCGCAGAAAAGTTCCCCACGTATTTCATCAACTCAGAGTCTGAAATTGAGTCAGGGCACGCCATCAACCATTTCAACTACCTGGAAAAAATCAAGTTGCGCACGGAGAATTACCTTCCCGACCACCGCCCGGTAACCATCATTCTCACGAGCGGAGCATCATGCCCTGATGCCGTGGTGGACAGGGTGTTGCACAAGGTGCTTTCCTATTTTGAGGATACCCGCGAAATTGATAGTGTTGTGGAAGAGGCCCTTATGCAGCCTGAATAGTTTCCTTCACGAGGTTCAGCGCTTTTTGAAATTGCCCCTCCAGCGTAAGGTGTGTGTTGTCAATCACAATGGCATCTTCGGCCTGGCGAAGCGGATTGACCATGCGGTTGGAGTCTTCCTCATCGCGCTGCAGCAGATTGCGGTGCACCTCGTCCAGGCTCACCTGCATTCCTTTTTCTTTCAGTTCGCTAAAACGCCTCTCTGCTCGCACCATGGGGTCGGCAGTCATAAAGAGTTTCAGGTGAGCATCGGGTAATACGTTGGTTCCTATATCTCTTCCGTCCATCACTACGCCTTTTTCGCGGGCCATGTCTCGCTGAAGCTCCACCAGTTTGTAGCGCACCTCAGGCACTGCTGCCACCTCGCTCACCCTGGCGGAAACCCTCATTTCGCGAATCAGGTGCTCCACCGGCTTTCCGTTCAGGTGAATCAGAGCCTTGTCTTGTTCAGGAGTGCGGGCAAAGCGCACATCAATGTGGGGAAGGGCGACAATGAGTTCTTCGCGCTCAAAACCGTCGTCGTGCAGCCAACCCAATTGAAGGGCGTGGAGGGTTATGGCACGGTACATTGCTCCGGAGTCTATGTAGATGTAATTGAGCTTTTCGGCAAGTTGGCGGGCCAGGGTGCTCTTTCCGCAGGAGGAGTACCCGTCAATGGCGATGTTTATTTTCTGCACGGCTTCGGTTTGATGGCCAAAGCTAATTCTTCCCTGCGAAATCAGAAAACCGCGTGGTAATGGTGAGGTGATTGGATGCGCCGGCCAGTGAGTAGGTGTTGTGGCCGTAGCTGAGATGGAATTTGTGAACACGTAAACCAAAGCCAAAAGAAATGCCCGCCAATCCAGTGATATCGGGAGCTTTGAGTTCCTGCCGTCGCCGGTAGTTGAAACCGCCTCGCAAAAACATGTTTTTGCCGATGAGAATTTCCACGCCGAAAGCAAGATGCCGCATCAGGTTTTCGCCAAAAGTGTTCTGGCTCACATTGATAATTTCGCCGGTAAGCGGGTCGCGCTGTTCGGTGTTTTCGTCTTCCTCCACAAGCTCCCATTGCTGCATGTTTTCAACCACCATCATCAGCCTGAATGGGGCATTTTTCAACTTGTGGGTAATGGCCATCTGAATTTCAAACGGCATGTTGGGCCGGTCGTTGTCGGTATAGTAGCTGAGTGGTGCACCGATGTTGAGCATCATGAGCGACACCGTAGTATTGATGCGCGGATTGTGGTACACCCCTGCAAGATCAACAGCCAACGCGGTAGATACGAACTCAGCCATCTGCCCGTAAAAAAACTTGGCGTTGGCACCGAAGGTAAAGAGCGAGTCAATGGGCCGCGAATAGCCGAGGTTTACGATGTACTCGCCGGCATTGAAGCTTCCGGTTTCGTCGCCAAAAGGATTGGTTTCTGTAAACTGTCCGTAGCTGAGGTAGTTCACCGATGCCGCAATGGTTCCGATTTTTTCGTGGTGACGCGCGTAGGCCACCTGACCGTAGTTGATATTGCTGAGGTAGTTGATATAACTGAACGAAAACTGGTTGTGGTTTTGTTCGTCGAGCAAAGCCGGGTTGAAAGTGCCCAGGTTGAGGTCGCCGTCCTTTATCGCAAAACCATTGGCTCCCAGTGCGCCCATCCTTGCCGAGAAAATAAGGTTACTCGATACAAAAGCGTTCTGGCCACTGCCTTGTGCGGCTACATCGCCAAGCCCATAAAGGCTGATTAACAAAAGGATGGAGGTTTTAAGCCGCATCAGGGGTTCATTCCAAAACGGAACGCAAGATAGCGATACTTATTTTGGTTGACCCGCAAAAAGATGGCCCTATTCTCAAATTCCTCAGGCTACTTTCAGGGCATTCACCACCTTTTCCTTCAGAAGAGCCAGCTGCACCACTTCAATCATTTCATCCACATAGTGAAAGGTGAGGCCTTTGAGGTATTTCGGGTTGATATCCTCAATGTCCTTTTGGTTGTGTTTGGAGAGGATGATTTCCTTGATGTTGGCGCGCTTCGCCGCCAGGATTTTTTCCTTGATACCTCCCACGGGAAGCACCTTGCCGCGCAGCGTAATCTCACCGGTCATGGCGAGGTATTTTTTCACTTTTTGTTGGGTAAAGGCAGAGGCCATCGCTGTAAGCATGGTAATTCCGGCCGAGGGTCCATCCTTAGGCACAGCGCCTTCGGGCACGTGCACGTGGATGTTCCACTTGTCAAATACCTCCCAGTCGAGGTTTAATTTCTCACTGTGGGCTTTGAGGTATTCCAGCGCAATCATGGCCGATTCCTTCATCACGTCGCCAAGGTTTCCGGTGAGGGTGAGCTTGCCTTTGCCACGGGTAATGCTGGTCTCAATGAATAGAATGTCGCCACCGGTGGGTGTCCATGCCAATCCTGTTACCACACCGGCCACGTCGTTGTTCTGGTACTTGTCTTTGGCGTGTGCCGGACCCAGTATTTTGGTCAGGTCTTCGGGTTTTACAGCAGGCTCAAATTCCTCATCGAGGGCAATATTCTTGGCACGTTGACGCACAAGTTTTGAAATGCGTTTTTCCAGCGTTCTCACACCACTTTCGTTGGTGTATTCCTCAATGATTTTTTCCAACACCTTGTCGGTAACCCGCAATTGGGTTTTTTTCACGCCATTTTCCTTGAACTGCTTGGGAAGCAGGTGTTTTTTGGCGATTTCAATTTTTTCTTCAACGGTGTAGCCGTTCACTTCAATGACTTCCATCCGGTCGCGCAAGGCAGGGGGGATGGGAGCCAGTGAGTTGGCCGTAGCAATGAACAGCACTTTGCTGAGATCGTATTCAATTTCCACGTAATTGTCGTAGAAGGTGCTGTTTTGTTCAGGGTCGAGGACCTCGAGCAGCGCTGATCCAGGGTCACCGTGAAAATCGCGGCCCAATTTGTCAATTTCATCCAGTACAAAGAGCGGGTTGCCTGTTCCTACGCGCTTCAGGCTTTGGAGAATTCTGCCGGGCATTGCGCCGATGTATGTTTTGCGGTGGCCGCGGATTTCGGCTTCGTCGCGTACGCCACCCAGCGACATACGCACGTATTTCCGGCCCAGGGCTTCGGCCACTGATTTACCGAGACTGGTTTTACCCACCCCGGGAGGGCCGTAAAGACAAAGAATCGGGGCCTTGAGGTCGCCTTTGAGTTTGAGTACAGCCAGGTGTTCAAGGATGCGCTCTTTTACTTTTTCCAGTCCGTGGTGGTCGCGGTCCAGAATGCGCTGTGCACGTGCCAGGTCAAATTTGTCTTTGCTGTATTGCTGCCAAGGCAAATCGAGCAGGGTTTCAATGTAGTTGAGTTGCACCGAGTACTCGGCGCCCTGAGGATTCATCCGGTGAAGCTTATCAAGCTCTTTTTCAAAAGTTTTGCGCACTTTGTCGCTCCATTTCTTTTTTTCGCCGCGCGCCGCCAGTTCCTGAATTTCTTCTTCCTGCGGATTGCCACCCAGTTCTTCCTGAATGGTTTTCATCTGTTGGTGAAGGAAATACTCGCGCTGCTGCTGATCCATGTCAATTTTGACCTTTGTCTGGATGTCGTTTTTCAACTCCAGCATTTGCATCTCTCGCGTGAGGTGCTTGAGCACAATTTCGCAGCGTTTAAAGAGGTCGCCGGTTTCGAGGATGGCTTGTTTTTCCTCCACCGATGCGTTCATGTTGGAGGAGATGAAATTCACCAAAAAGCTCAGGCTCTCAATATTTTTAATGGCAAAGCCGGCCTCGCTCGGAATGTTGGGTGATTGGTTGATGATGTTGAGCGATAAATCTTTCAGCGAGCTCATCAGCGCCTGGTAATGCTCGTTGTTGGGGCTTTTCATGGCCTCTTTCACCTTCTTCACACGCGCTACCATGTAGGGTTCTTCGCGCACCAGCTCAGTCATTTCGCATTTGTGCTTACCCTGAATAATGGCCGTAATGTTTCCGTCGGGCATTTTGAGCAACCGGATAATGGCGGCCACGGTACCCACGCTATTCAGGTCTTCAAAAGCGGGCTCTTCAATTTCGAGGGCCTTTTGGGCCACCACGCCAATTAATTTCTTTTTGCGGTAGGCCTCGTTGATGAGTTTAATGGATTTATCACGTCCCACTGTAATGGGAATCACCACGCCCGGATAAAGTACTGTATTGCGTAGTGGAAGAATGGCCAATTCGGCAGGAGTATCGAGGTTCTGCATTTCGGCTTCCTCTTCGGAAGTCATCAGCGGAATAAACTCTGTTTCGTTCTCGCCGCCTTGCATAATGTGAAATGGGCCGTCAAATAAAAAGTCGTTCATAGGGTTGATGCTATTCAGTCAAATTGTCAGTTTAGCGCCCGTGTTGGGAGCATTTTTGCGTGGTAGGCCAATGGGTCAATAGCCGTGCCAAGAGGTGTTCTACGATCGGTAGCGCGCCGATAGTTCAAAAACTTCCTTCAGGATGTTTTCATCGGCTGCTGAAAGTTCAATGTCGCGTCGGCTCATCACCACCTTTGCTACCTCCAACGCTTTGTTGAGCTCATAGGTTTCGAATGGCGTCTGGCCACCCCACGCAAAGGAGGGAATGAACTTCGGTGGGAAGCCCGTACCGAACACGTTGGCAAATACTCCTACCGTAGTACCTGTATTGAACATGGTGTTGATGCCGCATTTGCTGTGGTCGCCCATGGTGAGTCCCACAAAATGGCGTCCCGAAGGGGTGAGCGCCTCGTCGCGGTAGCTCCATGTTTTAACCTCGCCGTAGTTGTTCTTGAGGTTGGAGGTGTTGGTATCTGCGCCCAGGTTACACCATTCGCCAATCACAGAGTTCCCGATAAAGCCGTCGTGGCCTTTGTTGGTGTAGCCTTGAATCACGCAGTTGTTCACTTCGCCGCCCACTTTACTGTGCGGGCCAATGGTGGTGGGGCCGTATATTTTGGATCCCATTTTCAGCGTGGCGTGCTCGCAGAGAGCAAGCCCACCGCGAACGGTAGCGCCTTCCATCACTTCGCTGTTATTCGCCAGGTAAACAGGGCCGCTTGTAGCGTTAAAAATGGCTCCGTATGCCGTGGCCTCTTCTTCGGCAAAGAACTGCTCACCGCGTATCCGGTTATCACCAGAGAGGTCGGCCGAGGTTCTCCCCGCGCAGAGCAAATCAAAATCGGCTTGAAGTTCTTTTTCGTTCAAGGCAAAAATGTCAGAGCATCTGTGCAGTGCGTCAAACTGGCTGCGAAAAACTTCTTTTTGAAGGCTGTGGGCCATGTCTTCGAGCAGCTTCATATACAGGTTCAGGCTTATGCCGTCCAGCATTTCTTTGGGAATGTGCATGGCAACGATTGCTCCGTCGGGATTGAGTAGTACTTGCTTGCTGCCCAGTGAGCCAATGGCATCGCAAAGTGAGTTGTTGGGAAGCACCGCGGCGTTGATCAGAATGTTATCGTTGGCCTTTCGTATCGGAAATCGCTCCATGAGATATGGCATGGTGAGGAAACTTACCTCGGCGTTCATCCTGCGCGACCATTTTTCGTGGATGCGCAAGATGCCCAATCGCAGGTCGCCTATGGGGCGTGTGTAGGTGAGCGGCCTTAAATCCAAATGTCGGTTGTCGTCAAAGAGGATGATGTTCATGTTGCTAAAGGTATGAAAGACCGTCGAGGCCGGAAAACAAAAAGCCCCGAATCAGTTCTACTGCTTCGGGGCCGGAATATGATTAAATCAGGACTACTCCTGGTTGTTGTCTTCTTTTTTACCCCACTTGGCGTAGCGCTTGTTGAATTTGTCAACACGACCGGCGGTATCAACCAGCTGCATTTTACCAGTGAAGAAAGGGTGTGTGGTGTGCGAAATCTCCACTTTGATAAGTGGATATTCGTTGCCATCCTCCCATTTGATGGTCTCTTTCGAGTCCGCAGTTGATTTTCCGAGGAACGTGTAATCGTTTCCTACGTCTTTAAAAACAACGAAGCGATAGTTTGAGGGATGAATGTCTTTTTTCATGATTTCTTCATTAGGGGGTGCAAAGGTAATGAATCTTTCCAATGCTCAAAGTGATTTTTTCAGGAAATGGTGGACGAAATAAGCGCTTTTTTCGTTAGGGCTTTGGTCGACTCCTAAAATAAGCGGAATTTAGCAGCCCCCAGCGATGAAAACTTCGATGCGAACACCTTGGTTATTGGTTGTGGTTGTGCTTATTGGATTGCTCCAGAGCCAGTGCCGCAAGCAAAATTTTACAGATGACCCGAATGCTGTGCTCGAGTTTTCGATGGATACCGTTCTGTTTGATACCATTTTTAACACCATTGGGAGTACTACACGTATGCTCAAGGTGTACAATCGCAACAGGCAGGCTGTCAAGGTGTCGAGTATTCAATTGTTGGGTGGGCAGGCTTCCCAGTACCGCATCAACGTGAACGGTTTGCCGGGCGATGTGTTTGAAGATGTAGAGATTTATGGTCGCGACAGTATCTTCATATTTGTGCAGGTTACCATTGACCCTTCCGATTCGCTACACCCATTTGTGCAAGACCGAATTCGCTTCGAAACCAACGGCAATGTTCAACATGTGAATTTGCTGGCCTGGGGATGGGATGCCATCTTCTACACGCCCAATGTTTTTCCAACCAACGGATTGCCGCCTTACCGCATCATCAACCCTGAACCCGGCGGCACCACCATCTGGACCAGTGAGAAACCCATCGTGATTTACGGTTATGCGGTTGTGGATGAGGGTGATCACCTGATTATAGAACCGGGTACGCGCATTTTTCTTCACGACGGGAGCGGGTTGTGGGTCTTTAAGGATGGTTGGATTGAAGCCGAAGGAACCCAGGAAGAGCCCATTGTTTTTCAGGGCGACCGACTGGAGCCTTTTTACCAGGACCAACCCGGGCAATGGGATAGAATCTGGATCAACGAAGGCCCAAACAACAACGTGTTCAGGCATGTCATCATCCGCAACAGTTTTATTGGCATTCAGGCAGAAACGCTGCCTTTTGGAGGAAACGAACCGGCCCCTACCAGCAGCAATAAGTTGATTCTTGAGAATTGCCGTATTTACAACACCTCGTTGATAGGAGTTTTGGGGCGTAATTACCGTATTGATGCGCAAAACAATCTCATTTACAACAGTGGTCAGCACCTCTTTGCCGTAAGCGGAGGCGGCGAGTACAATTTCAATCATTGCACTTTTGCCAACTACTGGACCTTCAGTTCCCGTCAGTCGCCATTGCTTTTACTGACCAACGCTTACCAGAATCCTCCTGGCGTGTTGCAGGTGCGCTCCATTGAAAACACCACTTTTAGCAACTGTATCTTTTTCGGAAACAACGAGAATGAGGTGGAGCTGGTGTTCGACGAGGAAGGGGTGAACATAGACATCACCTTTGAGCACAGCATTCTGCGCTACAATCAGGAAGATTTTGATTACAATGAGTATTTTGGAAACGAAGTGTTTGTGAACGAAGCGCCGGGTTTCGCCAATGTATTTGAGAGAATTTTCAAGCTTGCACCGGGCGCTTTCGCTATCGGAAAAGGAACCACCTCTCCCAACGTGCCCTTTCAACCGAGTATGCTCGATATCAATGGAAATACCCGTACAGGGCCTGATTTAGGCTGTTTTGAGTTTGTTCCGTAATTCTGTACCTGTAAGGAAAGCCATCGTGTCAATGCCATCGGCGTAGTCTGCCAATCCGGGCTGCTGCGTCGTTCCCGGGGAAATGCAGTCTTTAAGCCACGGGGCTTTTCCTACCACACATTGAAGTACTTCCTTTCGGTCTTGAAGATTTTGGAGCACCTGTTCCTTGTTGCTGTATCGCTCAAAATGGAGGGTGCCCAGGGTGCTGTACAGCATGGTATCGGGTCGCAGCAACAAAAAACCATTGTCCAATAAAGACTCGCGATTCATGAGGTAAAGCGCCTTGTAGTAATCGTAGTTGTTGGCGTACTTGTTATGGTTGATGATCGGGTGATAGTGGTAAATGGCCTTGAAAAAACGGTCAATATCGAAGTCTTCGGGCAAAAACAACTTCGATACGTTTCGGCAGCCCAGCCCGAAGTAGCTGAATACGTCTTCGCCCAGAGCACGGAGGTCTTCATCGGTAAAGGAGCTGTCAATCACAGCCGCGGAATTGCGGGTACCGCGAATGATGTGCGGATAATGCCCAAAGTACTGCTGAAAATAGCGGGTGGTATTGTTGCTTCCTGTGGCAATAAAGGCGCCGGCATCGTTGAGCTTGCTCGCAAAAGTGACGCGGTTTGCCAGGTCGGGCGAAAAATGCGCCATGGTTCGCACTACGGCGGGCATCAGCACGTGGTCGTCAGATGCGGGTTTCACAATGGCGTGGTGTCCGGCCATAAGCACACACAGCAGATCGTGCATCCCCACCAACGGAATATTACCCGCCATGACAATACCTATATTCAGACTTTTATCAGGATTAAGGTCTTTGCTGTAAGGCTCCAGCCAACTCCGCAGATTTTCAGCGGTGAGCTGTTTGGCCCATGCCTCAAATGCGCGCTTCACCTCAGTAGGTGTGAACCACCCGTTGTGCTGTTGGGCGCGCAAAACAGCGTCTTTCAATTCAGTGTATTCTCCTTCGCCAAGCCCTGATTCAAAGCCCGGCCAGGCAGCATCTTCGGCCACCCAACCAAGCACTTTACCGAGCTGAACAAAAACCTCTGCGCGTTGTTCCCATTGCATAACGAGCGATACCATATTTAGGTGAGAAACGTTCGATTGTCTATATTTGCAAAGCTAAAACAACCTAATTGATTTTTGTGTCATGGCGATAATGATTACGGACGAATGCATCAACTGCGGGGCTTGCGAGCCCGAGTGTCCGAACAACGCAATATACGAGGGAGGAGAGAACTGGAGACTGAGCGACGGAACCTCTCTTTCTGGTTCACAGACCACACCCATGGGCAATAGCTATGAAGCCGACGAAGAGCAGGAGCCTGTGAACATGGATGTGTACTACATTGTGACCGATAAGTGTACAGAGTGCGTGGGCTTTCACGATGAGCCTCAATGCGCCGCGGTTTGTCCGGTAGATTGCTGCGTGGATGACCCCGATTTCCGCGAGAGCGAAGATGAGCTCATGAAGAAAAAAGAGTTCATGCACCTTTAGTCTCATTCGTAGAGACCTTTCTGCTACGGCCCGGATATTGCATACTTTTGAGGCACACCCTCCGTTGTGCTCTTATGACTTTTCGCTGCCTTGTACTTTTTGCCGCGCTTGCTCTATGGCCGCCTTCTTCGCTTTGGGCGCAGTCGCCTGCGGTCGTGGCCGATTCGTTAAACCATTATCTGGAGGTGATTAACAATGCCGGGAGTAATATTGAACGATCGGATGCCCATCAGTCGCTGGAAAATCTGTTGCGGCGCGCTTTGCTGAAAGAGGATGTTTTTCTCTACCCTTTCAATGAAGTTCGCGCCATGGCCATTCATCCTGCCACAGGTAAAGGTTTGCGTGTTTTTAGCTGGATGACGCCGCTGCGAGATGAACCGGCGCAATACGGATGTGTATTGGTTTATCACGACCGAAAAAAGCAAATGAACCAGGTTTGGACGCTTGAGCAACATCAGGGCGACATGACTTCGGGCCGCAGTGTAAGCGAGAAAAACTGGCCGGGTTCGCTTATTTACAACGTGGTGCATGTATCTGCCAAACCACGCGACTACTACCTGCTTTTTGGTTTTGAAGAAGCCGGTGAAATCACGAACCGCAAAGTAGTGGATGTACTTTATTTTCAAGGGAACAGGCCGCGAATTGGACTACCTGTTTTTGAGCAGGGAAAGCGCGCGGACAAGCGGCTGGCTTTTGACTACAGCCGGGATGCAGTTTTCAGCCTCAATTTCTACGACGACATCGGGATGATTGTGTTTGACCACCTCGCGCCCACGCACCCATCACTGGAAGGGCAGTTTGCACATTACGTTCCACAGCAGACTTTTCACGGGTACCGCTTGCAAAAGGGAAAATGGCTGTACGAGGAAAATGTAGATTTCCGCAGAAGCAAAAAGGAAAAGGACGGCCCCTACAACGACCCTGCAAAGTTCAAAACACCCAAACCACCCCGAAACTAATACGCGGGTAGTTGCAAACACTGCTCTTGGTTTCTCCTAGAGGAACTTGATGAGCATCACCACGAGACAAAACAGAAACACAAAAATGGAGATGCGGTTGATACCGTGCATCATGCGCGTGTTGAAATTGTGCTCACTTTTTTGAAACATCGTGGCTGGATTCAAATAGGTAAGGATGCGTTTGATGAACATGGCTTCCGGGTTTGTGGACCATAAAATTACGGCCTTTTCCATAGAGAACAAGCCAATGCACTTTTGGTTTGCAGCAGTCCCGACTTATAGCTTTACAAAGCGCCCGGTGTAGGCAGCGTTTCGGTCTTGCAAGCGCACGAGATACGTGCCGGCAGGCAATGCTGAGACATCCACACTCGTGATGCCTTCGCTGGGCTTCACCGTCATGACCACTTTACCCGATGCATCCAGAATCAAGGCCTCAGCATCACCGGAAAAATGGTGCCCGGATTCACCCATGTGCAAGATGCCTGTCGTTGGGTTGGGATATAGGTCGAGCGCAACAGAGCCGCCTACTTCCGCAACGTTGGTTGTGCACTCAAGCTGATTGATTTTTTGCCAGATTAAATTGTTCAGAATTAAAGGAACCAGCTCATTTCCGGGTGCCTCACCCATACGAACCCAAACCAAGCCTTCGGACGCCACTACGTTGATAAACTGTCCGTTCATTCCGGCTGCCACGATGCAATCGGCGGGTGCATCGGGCACGAGCATACCGGGAAATACGAATGGGGTGCCGGGTACCATAAATGTGCTGGTGCCGTTGAGCCACCACAGGTAACCGTACGCTTCATTAAGACCTTGAGAGGTTGTGACCATGTTCTGGAAGTAATCGGCATCGCCCATTACGGCTGTGCCGTTCCACAGGCCTTCGTTGGCAATCAACAACCCGAATCGCGCCATGCTGCGTGCATTGCTGAAGTACACGTTGCTGTTGCTTTCAATGGTAAAGAAAGAGCCTGTCATCCCTGTAATGCTTTGCACCTTGGAACTGTTGTACTGATTGATGGTTTGACCCGTAGCGCTCTCGATCACATCTTTTAGCAGGGTGTACGGGGCGTTGTAATAGTACCAGAAACTGCCTGGTTCACTGAGGCATGTCAGGCAAATCGGCTCTGTGCAGTTTTGATCGGGTACATTGTAATCCAGTCCGGTGGTCATGGTAAGTTGATGACGAACGGTAATGGCTGATTCCTCCAGACTGTCACAGCTTGTCCATCCCTCACCAAGATAGTCGCTCACGGGGTTGTTGATGTCGAGCAAACCTTCCTCTTGCGCAATGCCCACCAGTGCCGCCGTAAGAGTTTTACCCGCCGAAGCCCAATACCACGGGGTGAGTTGCGTAAAGTTGTCAAAGTATTGCTCAAGAACAATTCTGCCGTCTTTAAGGAGAATAAAAGCTTTGGTGTCATTTTCATCCAGCAAGTCATACAATGCTTCAACCTGTTCCGGACACCAATTGAGCTCTTCTGGGTCAAGTGTCTCCCATTCAAGGTTCTGAATAGGCGGGAAATAGCTTTGAGCCTTCGCTCCCAGCCAAAAACAAACCGCAGAAAAGAGGAGTAAAAGTCTCATCGGAAGAGGATATTGGTTTCTACAAAGATAGCAGATGAAGCGGAGCGCGTGGGGCACACAGGGCAATGGAATTAAATCTGATTGTATTCGCGAAAACGAAAAGTGATGCCGAATATAAGGTCTCCCTTGTGCAAGGACGCTCCGGCCAAACAGTTAGAAAGGTTGATTTCTTCAATACCCACCTGTCCGTTGAGCCTTTTGGTGCGAACCACCGCACCTTGCGCATTGTACACCGAAAGTACATCATTTTCCGCGGCTATTCCTTCCGGTAAGCGCCAGGTTAAATAGGCGGTATTTTTGGCCGGGTTGGTGGACCCATCCCCGGCCCTTCCATCTCGAGGGAAGGGTGCGCGTATAACATTGGCAGAATATCACTTTTCCGTTTCGCGGACGAAATCCTGTCCGACGAAATAAAGTTCTCAAAGTACCAAAAATGAATTCAATTTTACATCCCGCCGCTCCCGGCGGCTCACCCATTCCCCTCTCCCATAGGGGTTAGGGGTGTGTTTTTTGCCTTCTCCCGTCCTAAAATAGATTGGCACTTTCATAACAAGTATGAAGTATAAAAACAAACTCAAAATCCGGGGACGGGGTGGGTCACAACCACCCAAAGCAACCCACAACGGAGACTACCTCACCACCACCTTCGCTCTTACCGCGCTCTCTCCCTTTCGGGCCTCAACAATGTACAGTCCCGGTGGGTGCGGCAAGATCAGCGGCTCATGGCTGGTGAATTGCGTGTGGCGCTGCACCAATTGGCCCACCGAAT
>REDV01000091.1 GCA_007695365.1 Cryomorphaceae bacterium
TACGGCTCCTACGGAAACTCTATGGATCCCTATTTCAGCTCGGTGCGCTTGTCACTGCTCGACAGAGGTTTTGTGTTTGCCATCGCCCACATCCGCGGCGGAGAAGAAATGGGGCGGCGCTGGTACAACGACGGAAAGATGCTCAACAAAATGAACACCTTTACCGACTTTATTGATTGCGGAGAGTTCCTGGTTCAGGAAAAGTATGCAGCCCCCGACCAACTCTATGCAATGGGCGGTAGCGCTGGTGGATTGCTTATGGGTGCCGTCATGAATATGCGTCCTGACCTGTGGGCCGGAATGGTGGCCCAGGTGCCTTTTGTGGATGTGGTAACCACCATGCTCGACGAGAGCATTCCGCTTACCACAGGCGAATATGACGAATGGGGAAACCCCAACGAGGAAGAGTACTACCATTACATGAAGTCCTACTCACCCTACGACAACATTGCTGAGGTTAACTACCCGCATATTCTGGTTACCACAGGCTACTGGGATTCTCAGGTTCAATACTGGGAGCCCGCCAAGTGGGTGGCCTTGCTGCGAACGCGAAACACAGGCGATAACTTGATTCTTCTTCAAACCAACATGGACGCCGGACACGGCGGTGCATCGGGTCGTTATCAGCGTTTCCGCGAGGTAGCACTGGAATACGCGTTTTTGCTGAAGATTGCCGGCAAAACTGAGTAAGCAGGAAGCCTTCTTACCTCAGCGCACAACCGTAACATGGCCCCGCTTTTCGAAACGGACGCCGGTGTGTTCGCGCGCTGTGATTTCCCATACAAACACAGCAGGGGCAACGTAGTGACGGTTTACGCTGCCGTCCCAACCGTCGTTAATGTCGAACGATTCAAAAACCAGCTCGCCCCAGCGGTTAAAAATGCGCATGTGAAATTCTTCGATTTCACTTCCAACAGCCTTAAAAATGTCATTCACACCATCGCCGTTGGGAGAAAAAGCGTTGGGCACATAGAGCGCGCCCGTAACCTGCACCAGCAGGCTGTCGGTTGCGGTGCAGCCGTTTTCGTCCACACTCGAGACGTACACCACCCCTGTTTCGGTGGCGTGAATGGTGGGAGAGGGGCATTCGGAGCAGCTCAGGTTAAAGTCTTCCGAGAACCAGCTCAATGTGCCATTTCCGGCGGCTTCCAGCTCCAGCAGATCGTAGTATTCAACCACCTGATCGGCCATGGCAAAAACCCACGGCGCGGGATGCACGGGCACTGTTACCGAGGCCAGGCCTGTGCAACCAAACTCGTCGGTAACCACTACTGAATAGGTTGTGGTGGTCCAGGGCGAAGCCAGGGGATTGGCAATGTAGGGGTTGTTGATACTGTGCTGGGGTGACCATGAATACGCCACACCACCATAAGCCTGCAAGGGAATGGGAGCGCCCGGGCAGGTGGTGTCGGGCTGATCCACCTCAGCCACCACAAAACCAACGTTTACCAGCACGGAATCGCGAACAGTACCACATTGATTGCTCACGTTTACGTAGTACCATGTAGTGGTAGCAGGGCTTGCCAGCGGATGCGAAATATTGTAGTCGTTGAGACCCGGAATCAGATCCCAAAGGTACTCGTCTCCTCCCAGGGCCCATATTAAGGCCACCCCGCCATCGCAAATGGAGGCCGTTCCGATGGTTTCCACAACAGGAGGTCCCGGCAAAATGGCAATTCCGGTCTGTGCAGTGTAATCACAGCCATTGGGAGAGGTGATGGTCACAGTATAGGTGGTCGGTTCTTCAGGCGTAGCAACAGGGTTGGATGCGCTTGGGTCAGAAAGCGTTTCGGGTGGCGACCACGAATAACTCACACCGCCAAAAGCCGAAATCTGCACCGATTCGCCCAGGCAGATAGTCTGGTCGTCACTGCTGCCGTATTCTTCCTGCCAGATGTTAACGCTTACCGTATCGCTGATGGAACCGCACCACGTGCTGCTGGTCACCACAAACTGTGTGTTCTCGGTGGCCCACACCATTGGGCTGTTGCTGGTGGGGTCGCTTACCTGCGCGGCCGGAAACCAGACGTATGAGTCGCCGCCTGAAACGAACAACTGCACTGTATCTCCGGCGCAAATAGTAGTTCCGGGACTGAGTTCAATGTCCGGAGGGGGCACTACCGTAATGATTACTTCTGCTGTATCGGGCTGAATACAATCCGCAATATCGCTGGCAATCATGGTTATCACATATTCGCCGGGTTCGTCAAAGACAAAACTCGGATTGGTTGCATTGGAGCTGCCGAGGCCAGCAAAGTCCCATTCAAACTGATTGGCTATAAGTGTGTTGTTAAGAAAGCTTACGGTGGTTCCGGCACACACCTCTTCCGGGCCTACCACAGAGATCAATGCAGTGATGGTGGCCAGATCAAACTTAAAAACCCCCAGGTTGCAGCTACCGTTGGCGTTGTTGGCATTGTTGGTGGTTGACCAAACCCCGGGTTGGGTAGGGAAATCACTGCCTCCTCCGCATCCTGCACAAACAGCCTGATATACTGTGCCCCGCTTGTCAAAACGGCTGGTTCCTCCATCCACGTGCTCATTGCTCACACCGCCGCCAAAAAAGGTGGCATAGTCCAGGGATTCGGCATCTGGAGAAAGAACCATGAGGTAAAAGTCGCTCCCGTTGGTCGTGGTTTGAAAAGCTCCGGGTGTAATGGGTAGCCCCTCGGTAGTGCTGGTAACCACGCCACCGGCGTTTACATTGGTTTCGCCTCCCCAGCCGGATAGGTAGATTTGATCACAGTTTGAAACCAGGAAAGCCGACAACGAGATGTTCGGCCCTCCGTTGCCATTTCCAACTACTGTTGACAACAAGCTTGTGGTTAGGTTCGGCGTGAGTTTGTGAATAAAATGCCCGCTGTTGGGATTGCTGTACACCCCGTCGCTTACAGGGTAATTACCTTCTGTTTGTCCAACGACCCAAACGTTTTCATCGGTATCGAGCTGAACAAAAAACGCTTCTTCGTAAAAGGCCGTTCCCAGGTACGTACACCCGGTGAGGGTTTGCCCGTTGGCAGCAATGCGGGCCACAAAACCGTCCCGCCCACCTCCGTAGGCGGGCTGGTAAGCATTGGCAAGAGCCGGGAAGTTATTGCTGGCGGTTCCTCCCGCAATAAAAACCGAGCCGTTGGAGGCCAGTTGCACGCTAAAAGCAGCATCCGACATCTGCCCGCCTATATAGGACGCCCATACCATGTTGCCCAGGTTGGGCGACATGCGAAAAACCACCCCGTCAGTACCGCCACCGCCGTAAGTGCCCTGAAAAGTACCGGGAGTGGTTGGAAAATCGGTGGAGTTTGTAACACTCGCAACAAACACATCGCCGTTGGGTCCAACAATGATTTCACCCCGAAATGCGTCGCCGTAATTGTACTCCAGAAAGGGGTCGAGGTTGATGCCGTCGTTGCCGCTACCGCCTACGTAGGTAGAAGAGAGCAGGTTGGTTCCCGCAGCATTAAAACGGCACACAAAAATATCCGTACCCCCTACATGGCTGAAGCCGTAACCCACGTTGAAATTAAAATTGGTGCCCCCACCAAAAGTGGGCTGAAAAGAACCGGCGGTTGTTGGAAAGTTGTACGAGCCGGTGCTGCCCAACACATACAGTTCATTGTTTTCATTCACCACCAAGCTATGCGGACATTCGTTGCCGGCACCACCCAGAAACGTAGAGTAAATCAGTGCAGTGCCATCAGCGCTGAATTTGGAAATGGCTGCGTCAATGGTGCCTCCGTTGAATCCGGCGTCGAAAGCCCCTGCTGAGGTTGGATATCCTCCCCCAAACACGATGGCACCTGCGTACAGGTTGCCGTCGTCGTCATACGTGGCGGTAAACCCAAAGCTGGAGCTATTGCTGCCAACAAAACTCGAGAAACTGATTTCCGGGTCAATAACCAATGGGTAGTTGGTATCAAGGCCGTCCGGAAATTCAAAAGACAAAACATTTCCATCCAGCCGATAGTTACAAGCCACCCGAATGAGGCGCTCGCCTTGCATTTGATAGGCAAAGGGCGGTTGTTCAATGTATGAGCCCACGGATGTGACAATGTGCAATTGTCCGTCGAGAAGTTCCAACCGTTCAGCACCGTCGTAGGCAAGCTGAACTTGAGCAGGATCGGCTCCGGCGGCCAGTTGAAGGTCGTATTTCAGCACGCCGTTTTTGCGGTACACAAACAAATCAATGTCATCGTAAATGGATTTGCGCTTCACCCACTCATGGCTTCTTACCCCTGTAGCCCACCTGCTGGAATCGCTGTCCAGATAATAGTTGAAATAGAAAGGCGACGACTCCGACAGGCCAAAATCACCCGCCTCTTTCGCCCCTACAAATCGGGTTTTAACAGCATGACAGGCAACATCTTCAAAGCCCAGTTCTGATTGCCCCGCGTGAATATTGGCCATGGCTTCAGCATCGAAAAGAGCATAAGTAAAACCATCCCGGTCCATAAAGAAGTGCCCGCCCGGAATCTCGGCGCGGAAATACACGTCGGGATGCCATTGCCCTCGGTTGGGGGTAAGGAAATAGTCAGGACCGTGTGCAAAACTCCACACCGAAGTCAGCACAGCGGCCAGCAATATGTAGGTGCGCTTAAACAAAACGTTTACAACCCGGAAAGTTACGAATTTAATGACGACATGATGCTTTGCAGGTTGTCACACAGGCAGGGGCTTTTTCGATGAAAGCAAGCCGATTCCGAATCATCCCCTCTGTCGTTCAAAAAGGCTAAATTTGCGCCTTCTTCAGGAAGGCCCTTTCAATCTATGAGTGACCCCATTAAACACGAGTGCGGAATCGCACTGCTCAGGCTCAAAAAACCCCTGCAACACTACCTAGAGAAGTACGGCACACCGCTGTATGGCCTCAACAAAATGTACCTGTTGATGGAGAAACAACACAACCGCGGTCAGGACGGCGCGGGAGTGGCCAACATCAAATTCGACGTAGAACCCGGGCAGCGGTATATTAGCCGAAAGCGCTCCAATTCAGCCTCGCCCATCAAGGACGTCTTTGAACAAATCAACACCTATTTCCGGACGGTAGAGGAAAACCAGCCCGAAAAACTGCGGGATGTGGATTGGATGAAGCGCAACCTGCCTTTTACAGGGGAGCTTTTTCTTGGGCACGTGCGCTACGGCACATTCGGGGGTCAAAGCATTGAAAGCGTGCACCCTTTTCTTCGGCAAAACAACTGGATGACGCGTAACCTGGTAGTGGCAGGAAATTTTAACCTGACCAACGTGGATGAGCTTTTCAGTTTGTTGGTTGACATCGGCCAGCACCCCAAGGAGATGTCGGACACGGTTACCGTGATTGAAAAAATTGGCCACTTTCTGGATGAAGAGAACCAACGGCTTTACGACCAGTACAAAGCCATGGGTTATACCCGTCGGCAAATTAGTGGGTTGATTGCCGAACAGCTCGATGTGCAGCGCATCCTTAAAAATGCTGCAGAAGATTGGGACGGAGGCTACGCCATGGCCGGGCTTTTTGGGCATGGAGATGCCTTTGTGCTGCGCGACCCCTCCGGAATCAGGCCGGCATTTTACTACGAAGATGATGAGATTTGCGTGGTAACATCTGAGCGACCGGTTATTCAAACGGCCTTTAATGTGCCCGTGGAAGCTGTAACCGAGATACCTCCGGGCGAAGCGCTGGTCATTAAGCGCAGTGGCGAAATGAGCCTCAAACCCGTACGGCAACCCCTCGAGAAAAAAGCCTGCTCGTTTGAAAGAATTTACTTCTCGCGCGGCAGCGACCGCGACATTTACCGCGAGCGACTCGAACTTGGCCGTTTGGTGTGCAACCAGGTGCTCAAAGCTGTGAACCATGATCTTGACCACACGGTTTTGTCTTTCATCCCCAACACAGCCGAGACCGCTTTTTACGGCATGGTGAAGGGAATGGAAGATTATCTCAACGAGCAAAAGGCTCTGCACATTGCCAAAATGCAAATCAATGACGCCGAAGAGATTAAACGCGTGTTGTCGTGGAGACCGCGGGTAGAAAAGATAGCCATCAAAGACGCCAAGCTTCGCACTTTTATCACTGCAGATGTAGCCCGCGATGACATGGTGGCGCACGTGTACGACATCACCTACGGAACGGTGGAGCCCGGTGTGGATAACCTCGTGGTAATAGACGACTCCATTGTGCGCGGAACTACTTTGCGCCAAAGCGTCATTCGTATTCTGGATCGTTTGGGCCCTAAAAAAATTGTGGTGGTTTCTTCAGCCCCCCAGATACGCTTTCCGGATTGCTACGGTATTGACATGGCCAAGTTGGGCGACTTTGTGGCCTTTCAGGCGGCCATTGCATTGCTGCACGAGACGGGCATGAGCCACGTCATTGAGGAGGTGTACAACAAATGCAAGGAGCAGCAGAAACAGCCCAAAGAACAAATCAAAAACTACGTGAAGGAGATTTATGCGCCGTTTACGGCAGATGAGGTTTCGGCCAAAATTTCGGAACTGCTAACGCCTGCTTCAGTAAACTGCGAGGTAGAGATCCTTTTTCAAACGCTTGAAGGCTTGCACGCGGCCTGTCCTGATCACAAAGGCGATTGGTACTTCTCCGGAAATTACCCCACCCCTGGAGGAAACAAGGTGGTTAACCGCGCCTTTATCAACTACTACGAAGGCCGAAACGAACGGGCCTATTAGCCGCTTTTTATTGCTTGATAGTGCCGCCCGAACGCGCTCGCAACTGGCGGCGCCTTGCCTGAACAGTGGCCCCCGGCTCAACCACTAATTCTGCACCTTTTCGAACAATAATGCGCGCACCGCGGTCGAGTTCAAGACTTGCGCCGCTCTCCACAACAAGGCGGCTTCCGCGGTCAACAATTAATCGCGATTTGCGCGTCATCCTGGTTAGGGTGCCTTTTTTCAAAATGAAGGTGGTTGGGCTCACGAACACAAGTTGACCTCGTCTCTCAACCGGATTGATTCTTCGCGTTGCGGTTTCGCCGTGGTCAATGTGCAGTTTCACACCGCGGAGTATTTCGAGGTCGGTGTCGTTAAAAGGGTTTACGTGTAGCTCCAAAGTATCGGCGCACCAACGCGTGTTGCGATCCACTGCCGTTTGGTTAAATTGCACTTCTACAAGTATGCTGCCGTCTCCACGCTCCTCAACAAGTTCCACGGATATTCCGTTAAGCCTCACAATGCGGTTGTTTCTGGGGTCATCGCGTCTCGGAAGGTTACGACCGCTCACATAGGTCATCATGCTTGCAGCCGATGGGTTCCGGCCTATGGCTACCTTGTTGTTTCCGTCAACCCGAAATGCGTGCCGGCTGTGGCCGTATTTGGGCATCTGTACGTGATTTCCGCCACGCCCAAGCTCTACCAAAGGGTCCAGAATATCGTTGAATGCAAGCACGCTATCACCCTCTTTGTTGTAGGAAATGGCCTGCATGTCGTTGCTGCCCGTGAGCGGATTGGCAAACAAATCCGATTTGATGTGAATGCGTGTAGGAATGCGCCCCACCACCGAAACACTTGAGTCGCGCGTAAACAGGTAGTCGTGGTATCCATCTGCGAGCACGGGTCGCAGGTAGTCGGCGTAGCCCCCAAAAATACCCGGACCTTCTTTTCGATCGCGATCCACTTGCATCATCATGTATATGCCCGGGCTCGCTTTGGTCATGCCGTCGTAGTGTTCAAACACAAAGCGGTCGAATTCGATTCCGTTTTCGCGATACGTGCGATGGTTCTCAAGCCAGAGGTATTGTTGGTATTCAGATTCGGGGATAAACGGAATTTTGATTCGAAGTGCATCGCCCGATGTCGCGAAATCGCGCAGTAGATATCGGCCTGCGTGGTGGAGGTTTGTTGCGTCTAAATCAGTCTCAACCTCTGAGAGCCCATCCTGGTTTAGGGCTGATACCAGGTGTTCTTTACCGGGTCCACGCCACCCAAGCCGGTGTCTGTCCCACGCGTTGCAAATAGCCATGCAGGTGTTGGCATTACCCATCATGCCCCACCCGTATATGGTGGGAATAAAGTGATTGGTGTACACTGCACCACTCCCTCCGCAACAGTGAAAATTATTACCGCCTATGAGAAGGTGATTGAACTCGTGCCGCAATATGGTTTGCGGCACCTCCTGCCGCGAGGCAAACTGCGAATGGGTATCTGTGCGAAGTCCGAATATTGGTCCAAACGAGCTGCCGCTTGCTGAGCCGTTTCCGGGGCGGAGCAGGTGGAAGTTTCGCAAAAACATCATGACGTGGTCCAGCGACATTGGCTCGTCGGGCTCGTTGATTCGCGGCCTGCCAATTCCCGTGTTGTTTCGCCAGTTGTCAAAGGCCTCCATGGGCAGCCCGCGGCCCGTGCGGAATGCCTCCTTTGCGGGAAGTTTGTTGATTACCGCCCGCTTCACGTTGGTGAGATTCAAGGCGCCGATTTCGCTTTCTTTGAGTGTGATGACCTCGTGCCAGTAATCGCCTAACACGCGGAGGTTGCCCATCGAAATTACATCGTAATAGCGGGTCATGGTGGCCAGGGGCTGCTGAAGGTGAACAGCATCAAACACATCGTTTGCATAGCTGGGGAGCATGCCAGCCGGCCAGCCATCGTCGCCTCTGGGCCGGGGGTCCAGCTCGGGAGAGAGGTCGTATTCAATCTCAACAAAAAGCATGAGCACGCAGATGGTTCCATGCGGCGAGAGGTACCACCCGTTTTCGCTGCTGATATCGCTTTTGCCCGAAGAGCCCTGCGCATACAAAAAGCCTCCTAATGCCGTTAAGAGGCATGTTCCGATTACGCGAACCACAACCGGGTGCAACTGACGGATAAATTCTACATTTGCTACGAACCTCAAAACAATTTGCATGGACAATCAGCTCATTTTGCGGGAACAATCTGGTGAAATTCTAACGCTCACCATCAATCGCCCCAATCAGTTAAACGCACTCAACAAAGAAACCATCAAGGCCTTAAGCGACGCTCTCGGCGAGGCTGAAAATAACAATTCTGTACGTGTTGTGATTTTAACCGGCTCCGGTGAAAAGGCATTTGTTGCCGGTGCCGACATCAAAGAGTTTGCCCATTTCTCTGTAGATGAGGGAAAGCGCCTGAGCGCAGAAGGGCATGGCATTTTGTTCACGAAACTGGCGCAAATGACCACACCCGTCATTGCCGCCGTAAATGGTTTTGCACTAGGTGGCGGCCTGGAACTTGCCATGAGCGCGCACATCCGCGTGGCAAGCAACCGCGCACGCCTGGGGCTGCCCGAAGTTTCATTGGGGGTGATACCTGGCTACGGGGGTACCCAGCGATTAACACGTTTGGTGGGTTACGGCCGGGCGCTCGAAATGATTACCACAGCCGGCATGGTTTCGGCCGATGATGCCTGGCGCATGGGTTTGGTAAACCACGTTTGCGAACCGGAAGCCTTGCTGGATTTTTGCCACGAACTTGCCGGTAAAATCGCCAAAAACTCTCCTACGGCCATAGCAGCGGCTATCAGGGCTGTTAATGCAGGGTTTGAGCCGGGTGTTGACGGCCTCAGTGCTGAAGTAGAAGAGTTTGGAAAGTGTTTCGGAACCGACGATTTCAAGGAAGGCACCACGGCTTTTCTCGAAAAGCGCAAGGCGCAATTTACAGGCAACTAGCACCAGCCTCCAATTGGTAAACGGCACATGTCGCCCCTCAGAAAATTAGCAGGCCAAACAGCCATCTACGGCGTGAGCAGCATCGTGGGGCGATTGCTCAACTATTTTCTCGTTCCCTTCTACACGCGCATCTTTACACGCGAGCAGTTTGGGGTGGTGACGGAGATGTACGGTTATGTGGCTTTCCTGGTGGTGATCCTCACCTACGGAATGGAAACCGCATTCTTTCGTTTCAGCACCAAAACCGGAAGACCCGCACAGGTATACACCACCATTTTGTTATCGGTGATTTCTACCTCGGCCATGTTTATCTTCATAGCCACGCTCTTTTCGGTGCCAGTCGGCAATTTACTCGGTTACCCGAATCACACCGAATACATCATTTGGTTTGCCATTATTGTGGGCCTCGATGCCATTTCTGCCATACCCATGGCTCGGCTGCGGCAGGAGCTCAAAGCGCGGCGGTTTATGATTGTAAGTCTGGCCAATGTGATGGTAAACATCGGCCTTAACCTGTTTTTTCTGGTCTATTGCAAAGGGCACTACAACGAGCACGGTGAAGCATCCAACTGGGTGGTGCAAAACTTCTACAGCCCCGAAATTGGTGTAGGCTATGTGTTTATTTCCAACCTCGTGGCGAGCATCGTGAAACTTTTGTTGCTCAGTCCGCAGATTGTCTCTATCCGCATACAATACGACACGGCCCTCATGCGGGCGATGCTGCGATACGCCCTTCCGCTGATGATACTCGGTTTAGCGGGCATTGTAAACGAAACCATTGACCGAATTTTGCTGAAACACCTACTCAACCTTCCTGAAAAAGAAGCACTGGCAGAACTGGGCGTGTATGGAGCGTGCTACAAGGTGGCCATCATCATGAGCCTCGCTATCCAGGCCTACCGGTATGCCGCCGAGCCTTTTTTCTTCAACCAGGAAAAATCGAGCGACGCCAAACAAACCTATGCTACGTTGATGAGGTATTTCGTGATTTTAGCGGGGCTGATGTTTTTGGGAATTATGGTGTTTATTGATGTAGTGATGCTTTTTGTAGGAGAGGATTTCCGCGAGGGTGAGCGCGTAGTACCCATCCTGCTGATGGCCTACGTGTGTTACGGCATTGTGTTCAATCTCTCATTCTGGTTCAAACTCAGCGAACGAACCAACTGGGGGGCGGTGATTTCGGTAACGGGTGCGATCATCACCATTGTGCTGAATGTGTGGTTGATTCCCATTATTGGCTATATGGGTTCTGCATGGGCAACCCTGGCGAGCTATGGGGCCATGGTGCTGCTGTCCTTCGGGTTGGGTCAGCGGTATTACCCCATCCCGTACGACCTGCCGCGCATACTGGGATACCTGGCGCTGGCCCTTGGTATTTACGGCCTCTCTCTCTGGTTGCAGCCCGAAGAAGGTGTGTTGCGCTACGCAGTAGGTGTTGGCTTGGTGTTGCTCTTTTGCGCAGTGGTTTGGTTGTCAGAAACCCGAAAAAAACCGCTACTTTCGCAGCATTCCTAAACCCTCTGCACACCATGCAAATCAAGGTTATCAACCGGTCGTCGCACCCTCTTCCAAGGTACGAAACGCCATTGTCGGCGGGCATGGATTTGCGAGCAAACCTCGAGGAGCCCGTGAGCCTGAATCCGCTTGAGCGCGCTTTGATTCCAACGGGCTTGTTTCTGGAACTTCCAGCAGGAACAGAAGCACAGGTAAGACCTCGCAGCGGGCTGGCTGCCAAACATGGTATCACCGTGCTCAACGCGCCCGGCACTGTGGATGCCGATTACCGTGGTGAGGTGAAAGTAATCCTGGTCAATGTGTCCAACGAAACCTTTGAAATTGAAAACGGCATGCGCATTGCCCAGTTGGTGGTTGCACCGGTTTCGCAGGCCGAATGGAAGGAAACAGACCAGCTTGGCGAAACAGAACGGGGAGCAGGTGGTTTTGGAAGTACCGGAAACGGAGTAAACAGTTAACGACAACAAAGGCATGAAATTAATCATACCCATGGCGGGAATGGGAAAACGGATGCGGCCGCACTCACTCACGGTGCCCAAACCCCTGATTCCCGTGGCGGGCAAACCCATTGTAGAACACCTCGTTGAAGACATCGCCTCTGTGTGCGAAGAGGCGCTGGAGGAAATTCACTTTGTCATCGGTCGCTTTGGTGAGAAGGTAGAGCATATGCTCCTCAGTATTGCAGAGGCACAAGGAGCAAAAGGAATCATCTCCTACCAGGATGACGCCCTTGGAACGGCACACGCTATTCTTTGCGCGCGCGCATCGCTGAGTGGACACGTGATGGTGGCGTTTGCAGATACCCTTTTCAAAGCAGATTTTCGCCTCGACACCAGTGCAGAAGGCATCATCTGGACCAGTCGTGTGGACAATCCCGAGGCTTTTGGAGTGGTGCAAACCGACGAGCAGGGTCTGGTAAAAGCCTTTGTGGAAAAGCCCGAAACCTTTGTGTCAGACCGGGCCATTATTGGCATTTACTACTTCTCCGACGGCGAAAGACTGCTTCGCGAATTGCAGCGCCTGATAGACGAAGACATCCGAATTAAGGGCGGTGAATTTGGCCTGACCGATGCCCTGGAACACATGAAATCACAAGGTGTACAATTTAGAATTGATACCGTGAGCGAATGGCTGGATTGCGGGAACAAAGACGCAACCGTGTACACCAACCAGCGGGTACTTGCCAACAAATATCCCGATGGCATGATGCAAGCGGATATCAATTCCCTACACAGCTCCGTTATTCAACCGTGTTTTATCGGAAAAGGTGCCGTTTTGCGAAGCGCCGTGGTAGGCCCATACGCGAGCATCGGCCCAGGAACATTGGTTGAAAATGCCGTTGTTCGCAATAGTATTATTCAGGAAAACAGCGAAGTAAGAAATGTGGTGCTGGAGCAATCCATGGTAGGAAACCACGCTCAGATTTCCGCAAACCCAAGAAACGTAAGCGTTGGAGATTTCAATTATACAGACTAGGGTGATGAGGCTCACCATATGGGTGCTTGGTATCACCTTGCTTATGGCAGGATGTAAAAGCGCGCGCGATACTGTGGACGTTTCCAAAGAAACAAACGAAATTGTTCAACGCGAGTTCAAGCAGCACTTTTTCACCGGCCAGAAAGAGCGTCTATCTGGCAATGTGGACGGCGCGATTAAGTCATTTAAGAAGTGCATCGAGCTAAAGCCACACGAAAGTGCGCCGTATTATGAATTGGGCAGGCTCTACGAAAGGCAAAGCCGCCTGGAGTCGGCAGTGGAGATGTTGGCTGAAGCCAGCCGGCTGGACGGTGCCAATATTTGGTACCAGGGAATGTATGCGCAACTCAACGCCCGTATCGGCAACTACGAAAAGGCCATCAAAACCTACAAAAACATTATTCAGCAGTACCCCAACCAGTACGACTACTACTTTGAGCTGGCTGGAACGTATATCATGCTGGGAAATTACGATGAGGCCATCAAACTTTTTGATTCCATTGAAGAGAAACTCGGTTTGAACGAAGAAATAGCCCTCCAAAAGCAAATGCTTTACATGGAGATGGGCAAGCCCAAAGAGGCCATTCGCGAAGTGCTCAAACTTACCGAACTGGCCCCCGAGGAAATTCGCTACTGGGGCATTCTTGCAGAACTTTACGACGCCTCAGGTGAGCGCGAAAAAGCCATAGAAATATACGCTAAGCTGGCCGAAATGGACGACGACAACGGAATGCTGCGATTGTCATTGGCCGAATTTCACCGCAATGCCGGAGACATGGACAAGGCTTTTGCCGAACTCCAGCGAGCCTTTGTTAGCCCCGACCTTGAAATTGACGCCAAAATCAATGTCTTGCTGACGTATTACCAGGAAACAGAAACCGACCGGAAACTCATCGGCCAGGCGTATGAGCTTTGCGAACTCCTGCTTGAGCAGCACCCCAATGAAGCAAAGGCACACTCCATTTACGGCGATTTTTTGTACCGCGATGAACGCTTTGCCGAAGCCCGCGAAAGCTTTGGTAAAGCCGCCGCAATTGACAAGAACCGGTTTGTGCTTTGGAACCAAATGCTCATTCTTGATTCACAACTGGAAGACTTCGATTCGATGGTGAGCACCAGTGAGCAGGCCATAGAGTTGTTTCCAACCATGCCTTCGTTTTACCTCTTTCACGGCGTGGGCCTGATGCAGCAAAACCGCTTTGAAGAAGCAGTAGAATCGCTCCTTGCCGGAATTGACCTCGTGGTGGATAACTTTGGGCAACTGGCGCAGTTTTACGCTAGTCTCGGAGACGCATACCACGAGTTGGGAGAACATACCCTCAGCGACGAGGCTTATGACAACTCGCTCTCTATCAACGAAGACAACGCCTATGTGCTCAACAATTTCAGCTACTACCTGTCGTTGCGTGGTGAGTCGCTCGATAAAGCCTTGAAAATGTCCAAACGCGCAAATGAATTGCAGCCCGGCGAAGCATCTTTTCAGGACACCCACGCCTGGGTGTTGTACCGCAAAGGTCGCTATGAAGATGCGCGCCAATGGCTTGAGAAAGCCATGGATAGCGGAGGCAGCACACAGGGCGTAATCCTTGAGCACTACGGAGATGTGCTCTTTAAGCTCAACAGAACCGATGAGGCGGTAGAATATTGGAAACGAGCACGTGATGCAGGTGATGCCTCGGAGTTGATTGACCGCAAAATTGCCGATAAAAAGCTGCATGAATAGCTTTTGGTGGCGCATAGCATGGTTGGGCATCCTGCCGATGATCCTGCTGATGTCATGTCGTTCTAAAAGGGATGTTGCCGTGCGCGAGTATCCTGCCAAAAGCACACAGGAACTCATAGACTGGATTCAGCAGGGGGCCGCCGAATACGAAACTTTAAACGCAAAAGTATCCGCCGATGTTCGGGCCGAAGGCCGCAACAACTCCTTTCGGGCTACGCTACGCATTCGCCGGGATTCGGCCATTTGGGTGTCGGTTTCTCCGGCCATGGGAATAGAAGTTTTTCGTTTGCTCTGCACGCAAGACAGCGTGAAGTACATTGACAAAATCAAGAACAAGTACTTTATCGGCACCTACCAAAAGCTCAATGAGCTCACCAACAGTGACCTGACATTCGCAGGACTGGAAGACATCCTGGTGGGTAATCCGTTGTATTTTTTGCCTGAGCTGCGCTACCGCTCGCGCAACGACAATGTGGGCTATATGCTTGCAACGCGCAACTCCAACCGGTTGAGGCGGGCAGTAGGAGGCAGTGGGCAGGAAACCCCTGAGCTGCCTTTGGATACCACCGGAGAGCGCCAAATTGAACGTCGAATTATGCGCTTGCAGGACCGGCTCGACGAAGACGAGCTCATAGCCCGTCAATACTGGTTGCACCACGAATCGGGCAAGGTGGTACAAACCGTGTTTACCGATCTTCAGAGCGAGTTGTTTTTGCACGCGGCATACTCCGACCACGAGGATGTTTCAGGGCAACTCTTTCCGGGCCGCATTCAAGTCACGTTAGGAAATACCCAGGAACAAGCTACCTTTAGACTGTCCTACTCGCGTGTGCGCATCAACGAACCGGTTTCCATGCCTTTTTCAATCCCCGATAAATATGAGCAAGTGGTTAACTAGGGGTGTCCTCGCCGGGCTGATGCTGGTATGCACCAGCCTTTCCTCATTTGCACAGGACAAAGAAGCGCTGCAGAAAAAGCGCGACGAGCTAAATAAGCAAATCCAGATGACCGTGCAGCTCATCAAGGATGCCGAGCAAACGCAGAAAAACACCCAGAACCAGCTTCAGCTTACCGAATCGCGCATCAGGCTGCGAAAAGAACTGATTGCAACCATCACGGACGAAATCAGGCAAATCAACAACCAGATTGCCGAAAACGACGCCCTCATCGAGTCGCTTGCAGCCGACCTGGAACGCCTGCGCAACGAATACGCAGAGATGATTTACCGCGCCTACGTGAATCGAAACACCTACGACAAGCTGCTCTTTATCTTTTCGGCCGATGATTTTTTTCAGGCCCTGAAGCGCACCCGCTACATCAACCAGTACAGTGAGTACCGGGCCCGGCAAGCGGAGTTGATCAAGGAAACCACACGAAAAATTGAGGAGAAACAGGAGCTGCTCGCCCAGCAAAAGGAGGAAAAGTCGGCCCTGCTCGAAAACGAAAAGAAAGAACAGGAGAAACTGGCCCAGGATCAAAACAACCAGAAAAGCATCCTCAGCAAGTTGCAGGGCGAGACCCAGGCCCTCAGGAAAAAGCAAAAGCAGCAGGAGCAGGAGCGCAACAAGCTCAACAAAGAGATTCAGCGCATCATTGAGGCAGAGATTGCCGCAGCAAAGAAAAAAGGTGGTGGGGAGTTTACCCTCACCCCGGAGGCAGCGGCCCTTTCGGCCAATTTTGAAAGCAATAAAGGAAAACTGCCCTGGCCAGTTGAGCGCGGCGTCATCACCGGTAATTTTGGTAAGCAAAAACACCCTGTGCTTCCGGGTATCATGATTGAAAACAACGGCATCGACATTTCCACCAGCAAAGGAGCGCAGGTGCGGGCTATTTTCGACGGCGAAGTAACCAGCGTGTTTACCATCCCCGGCGCGGGCAAGAACATCATCATCAGTCATGGGGCTTATAGAACGGTATATACCAACATGCAAGAAGTGTTTGTAACCACCGGCGAAAAGGTAACCACCAAGCAAACACTGGGTATTTTGCAAACCGACGAGGAAGAGCAGAAAACCATTGCCCACCTCGAGATCTGGAAAATCAGCGCTGCGGGTACCACCAAGCAGAATCCGGCACTGTGGATTTTTAAGTAGCTTTGCTACGCGGGCGCTACCTTTGCATAACACATGCCCGCCCCCATCAAAAATATCCCCCCTCAACCAATTGCCTTTCAGACGCTGCTCTCAGCGGCTTTTCTCATCTTTCTTTTTGTGGGCTGTGATGAGGTGATACATGTGCAGAACGAGCCTCTTCGCACCGACTTTCACGAGCAACTTCAGCTAACGACAGACAAGATAGAGCTGTGTGCAAGCTGTCCGCCCGGCTTTGAGCGCACGCCCGACAACCGCTGCCTGCTTCGCACACCCTACCAGCAATACCAATCGTTGGGCAACTCAGGAGTAGGAGGCTTGCAAACCGCCCTTCCGGCGTGGAGAGATGGATTTTCGCCTCAGCAAATAGACCTCGGGCGCTACCTGTTTTTTGATCCCATTCTTTCGGGCAACGGCGAAATGTCGTGTGCGAGTTGTCACCACCCGGACAAAGGATTTAGCGATGGCCTGCCTCGAAGCAAAGGCCTCAACGGAGAAGAACTTGCAAGGGGAGCACCCTCGTTGTGGAACACAGCTTTTTTGCAACGCTTTTTTTGGGATGCCCGCGCAGAATCGCTCGAAGAACAGGCGTTGGAACCGCTCTTTCACGCCGATGAAATGAACAACTCACCTCAGCAACTTGAGGCCACCCTTAACCGGCACCCGGCATACACCCGGCTTTTTCAAGAGGCTTTTCCCCAGACGCAAAACAGACCCATTGCTGTGGCCGACGTGGCAACTGCGCTTACGGCTTTTCAGAGCACCCTCATTTCGCTCAACAGCCGCTACGACCAGTATGTACACGGCTACCACGACGCGCTGAACCAAAAAGAGATAGAAGGTTTCAATGTGTTCCGGTCTTTTGTGGCGCGATGTTCCGAATGCCATACCCCTCCCTTGTTCACCAACCAGCAAATTGCCGTGATTGGCAGCCCCGAACCCGATGGCCGTTCGCTTGATCCCGGCGTCGCCGAAACCACGGGCGAGGCTTCTCTGCGTGGCGGGTTTAAGGTGCCGGGCCTGCGCAACATTGCCCTTACAGCACCCTACATGCACAGCGGTAATTTCTCCGACCTGCGCGATGTGGTGGCGTTCTACAACAAAGGTCGCGGCCATGCCGTGCCGCCGGATGAAGACCTGCGCATTCACTGGCACATCTGGGAGCCCAACCTGAGCGAGTACGAGCTGGACAGGCTGGTGGATTTTCTGCACACCCTTACCGACGAGTCATTCAAGCCCCGCGTGCCGGAGGTGTTGCCGTCGGGATACTCTGCTCAATTTTTAACAACTTTACCCGAAAACCCCACTCCATGAAACGACTTCTGAAATGGACGGGCTGGCTACTCCTTGCCGGCGTTGTGTTTGGTGCCGGATTTCTTATCGGCGGAAATTTCCTTCGCAAGCCACCGCCACCTCCGCCCATGCCTACCTTTTTCTCCGGAGCTGAAAGCCGCGATGTAAACATTGAAGGCGAGCGCTCGGGTAGGGTAATTGACGTGAAAGAAGGACAGCTCATCCAGGAGGCGGTGATGGACGCCAGCCCGGGCGATTTAATCCGCGTTTTTCCGGGAACCTACCACGAAACGGTGTATGTGGATAAAAGCAACCTCACTTTTCAGGGGGTGATTCAGCACGGAAAGTGGCCGGTGCTCGACGGACGCGACTCACTCAACGATGCTTTTTTGTACAGTGGCCATTTCATCACCATTGAGAATTTCACGATGCAGAACTACAAAGGCAACGGCATAATGGGCCAGAGCGGAAACAACTTTGTGGTGCGCAACAACCGCATCATCAACACGGGAGTGTACGGCATTTTTCCGCAGTTTGGCAAAAATGGCCTCATTGAGCGCAACACGCTGTCGGGCATTGCCGACGCTGCCATATATGTGGGCATGAGCGACCACATTGACGTGCGCTTTAACGAAGTGTTCGAAAACGTGGCCGGTATTGAGATTGAAAACTGCCGGCACGCGCTGGTTGAGTACAACAATGTGTACAACAACACGGGGGGCATTCTGGTGTTTATTACCCCGGGGCTTCCCATCAAAACCTGCCGCGACGTGATTGTTCGAAACAACTTCGTGTACAACAACAACCACGAAAATTTTGGTGCGCCAGGCTCCATCGTGTCGTTCATTCCGCCGGGCAGCGGTATGGTCATTATGGCTGCCGACGACGTGACGGTGGAAAACAACATTATTTACGGCAACGACAACGTCGGCATTGCTATTACAGACCACGCCTTTCTGGGTTCTATTCCTGCCGACCCCGAAAGCGAGCCCAACCCAGACAGGGTGGTGCTGTTGGACAACCTCATGTTCAACAACGGAAACAATCCAGTGGAGGAGGTGAAGGTGCTGATGGCTACAAAATTCAGCAAACGCGGCCCGGATATTCTGGCCATTGGCGGGGGAGAAGGAAGTTGCATCCGCGACAGGGCGCGTTACCGCACCTTTGGGCTGGACGGGTATGCGGATTGCCCGGAGATTTCAACCGCAGATGTGCTGAGCTACCTGCTTCCGGAGCCGGCGCCCGAAGATGAGCGCACCCTCCACGACTTGGGTAAACTTACGTGGTACGGGGTGTGTTCGGGATGTCATGCCTATAACATTCGGCTGATTGGTCCTCCGGTCAATGCCCTGCAGGCCATGTACAAAGACAACCCGCAGGGAGTTGCAGATTACATTGTGAACCCCGAAAAACGCCGGCCCGATTTTCCGGAAATGCCACCCCAAAACTATCTGACAGCTGAAACCAGACTGGAAGTTGCGAGGTACATGCTGGAGTTGGAGGAGTAAAGTAGCGTTTAATCTTAAAGCTAATCAATGAACCATTGATAACCGGGTAATATTTTTCATATATGACGGTGAAAGAAAGGATTGAAAAAGTCTTAGAAGGAAAGGCATGCGGGGTTTATGAGCCAAACTCAATAGTCGAAATCGATGCTGAATGCTACGTTGTATATGTTCTTGCACACAACAATGAGCCTTTGCTGGTAGGTCAGGGAAAAAGGAACCGAGCCAAAATCATATTCGATGATTTGGATGCAGGCACGACAAGTCATTTCAAGGCATTGAAGGTCAGGCTATACCACCTATATCATAATGAAATTTTCCCACAATCATATTTTCAAAGGGTTATTGTGAAGTGCAAGGACAGGGAAGAATCTAAGCAGATCGAGAAACTACTTCACAGGGAGATGGGGGGAAACAACAATGATGTGCCTTGTGAAATCAAGACAAAACTTTTGGACGGATTGTCTCCTGATTCTGTTCCGTTTTTATTGTTGGAAATTGCTTTGATTTCTTCTTTCGGTGGAATTTCAGATATCATTAAATGGCGCAAAAAAGGCTTATTGAAGGATGAGGTTTGGACAGAACTCTCCACAAGACTTCGTTTGGATAAACTTGGTTTGAAGTAAGCCAATCGCTGAGCCTCAGGGAATATCAACTACTCTCCTTACTGCCCCAACTCATAAAAAAGCGGCGCTCCCGGCCCGATGGGGAATTCGAACAGAATCCAGATAGAAAGCAGAATGGCCCATCCAATGAGGAAAACCACGGAGTAGGGGAGCATGGCCGAAATCACAGTTCCGATACCCGCCTTTTTGTCGTAGCGCTGAATAAACGCCACAATCAGCGCGAAGTACGACATCATGGGTGAGATGATATTGGTTACGCTGTCACCCACGCGATAGGCCACCTGGGTGAATTCGGGCGAGTAACCAAGCAGCATGAACATCGGGATAAACACAGGCGCCATAATGGCCCACTTGGCAGATGCTGACCCCATTACAAGGTTAATGAACGCGGCCACCAGAATAAACATCAGCATCAGCGGAATAGGCCCCAGTCCGGAGGCCTTTAGCAAATCTGCCCCCGAAACAGCTACAATCAGCCCCAGATTGGTCCAGTTGAAGTAAGCCACAAACTGAGCCGCAAAAAACACCAGTACGATGTATGAGCCCAGGGTTTCCATGGCTTTCGACATGCCCTGCATTACATCGGAGTCGTTTTTGAAGGTTCCGGCACCAATTCCGTAAGCAATACCTGCCACGGCAGAGCTCAAAAAGATAAGCGCCACAATTCCCGACATAAAAGGCGATTTAAGAATGCCTCCGGTGGTGGCATCGCGTAAAAAACCATCACCGGGTATCAGTCCCCACAGAATGATTCCGGTAAAAACGAGCATGGCGATAAGCGCCCACCTCAACCCGCGTTTTTCGCTCGCGTTTAAGCGTCTTATTTCCTCTGGTTTTTCGTCACCGTCGTAGATGCCCAGGCGTGGTATGACAATTTTCTCGGTGGTCCATGTACCAAGTCCTGCTATGAGGAAAGTGGAAACAAACATGAAGTAATAGTTGCACGCGGGATTAACAGTGTAAGTAGGGTCAATGATGCGCGCGCCTTCTTCCGAGAGGCCGGCCAATAGCGGGTCGATGGTACCGAGGAGCAGGTTGGCACTGTAACCACCCGAAACACCTGCAAAAGCGGCTGCCAGTCCTGCAAGGGGGTGTCTTCCGGCAGCCAGAAAAATAACCGCAGCCAGGGGAACCAGCAACACGTAGCCAACCTCGCTGGCGGTGTTGGAAATCACACCGGCAAAAACAATGACAAAGGTGAGCAGCTTTTGGGGCGACGAAAGCACAACCAGTCGCAGTACCGTTCCGATCAGGCCGCTACCTTCGGCAATACCTATACCCAGCAAGGCCACAAGTACGGTTCCGAGCGGAGCAAAGGCGGTAAAGTTTACCACCATTTTGCTGAGAATCATGTCCAGACCTTCGCGCGACATCAGGTTGAAGGGCCGGATGGTTTCGCCGGTGCCGGGGTGCTCAACCGCCAAATCAAAGAGCCCTACAAACCATGAGAGCACAATCACCAGCAAGGCAAAAAGGGCAAACAAGGTGGCGGGGTGCGGAAGGGCGTTGCCCACCTTCTCCACAAAATTCAGGAACATATCAATGGCGCTGCGCCGCGCACGCTGCTCTGTGCTCATAAATAGCTTGGGTTTTCTGGAATTCGGGGGCGGAAAGTACAAAATCCGCATTGAAAGCGCGAAAACCAACCCGCGAATGCCAACACAATTTCCGTAATTTCGGCGCAAACCTTCGCGCTATGGCACACCCACCCGAAATGGAGGATCAAATCCTTAAACTTCGCGAGAAATATGAGTCTATGGGGCAGGATATCAACGCCTACCTCGACGGATTACTCTGCTCCAACTACCTTACTTATTGGGATTATATCCAGCTTGATACTCTGCTTTCGTTGCAGTCGCCCAAAACCGACTTTCCCGACGAGCTCATCTTTGTGATGTACCATCAAATTACCGAGCTGTATTTTAAACTGGCACTACACGAGCTCAGGCAAATTGCCTACAATGGCAAAAAGATTGCGCCCAACGGAAATGACCTGGGCTGGAACGAAAAACTCGATGCCGGTTTTCTCACCCGACGTCTGGCCCGGGTAAATGCATATTTCGAGGCCCTTACCAAGTCATTTGACATTATGGTAGAGGGGATGGAAAAAGAGCAGTTTTTGCGATTCCGGATGGCCTTGTTGCCCGCAAGCGGTTTTCAGTCGGCACAGTACAGAATGGTTGAGATTTGCTCCACCGATTTTATTCAACTTGTAGACAAAGACCACCGTGAGCGAATGAAATCCGGAAACCCCTCCATTGAGGAGATGTACGAGCACATTTACTGGAAGCAGGGCGCTACGGAAGTGGAGACAGGAAAAAAAACCCTTACGCTCAAGCAGTTTGAACAAAAGTACTCGGAGCAACTGTTGGCTTTGGCCCGAGAATATGCACCGCGCAATGTATGGGCAAAGTTTCGCGCGTTGCCTGAAGAAGAACGACGCAACCCCGAGTTGCTCTATCAACTTCGCCAGTTGGATGTGAATGTGAACATCAACTGGCCATTGGTACATTACAAATCGGCTGCGCGTTACCTGGGACGGGGCAAAGATGATGTGCCCGCCACAGGCGGAACCAACTGGCAGCAATACCTGCCTCCGCGTTTTCAGCGCAGAATTTTTTACCCCGAACTCTGGTCGCAACAGGAAAAAGAAGAATGGGGAAAAAATTGGGTAGAAAAAGAAGTGCTGAGGTCGCAAACGCACGAAAACCTCTCCTAACTTTGCGTGAATGCTGAAGCTTCTTAACGGTTGTCTGTTTTTCACCCTTGCGGCCATCATGGTTGCGTGTGGCCCAGGGGATGCACCACCGGTGAACACCGTTGCTGAGGAACAGGAAACCATGCTGCCCGAGCCCAATGTGGCCTTTGGCTTCAACCTGGATTCTTTTCTGGTGGTGCAGGGCGAAATAGCGCGCAACCAATACCTTGCGGATATTCTGCTTCCCAGGCATGTAAGCTATCCGGAAATTGACCGCGTGGTGCGCAATGCCCGCGATATATTTGATGTTCGGAAAATCAACGCCGGAAAATCATACACCCTTCTTTGCACACCCGATAGCCTCGAGCGCGCATGCTACTTCATTTACCAGCCCGACCTGGTCAATTATGTGGTGTATGAGTTACAAGACTCAATGCGCGTGTACAAGGGCAAAAAGCCGGTTGAGTTGCGTGAAAACACCTTTGAGGGAGTCATCGAGTCATCGCTTTACCTCACCCTCGACAAAGGAGGCGTTAACCCTGAGCTGGCTCTGCAACTGGCATCCCTGTATGCGTGGACCATCGATTTTTACCGCATTCAGAAAGGAGACAGGGTAAAGGTTGTTTTCACCGAGAAATACGTGGACGATGAGCGCGCCGGTTTGGGAGAAGTGATTGCTTCCAATTTTGAGCACAACGGAAAAGATTTTCTGGCCTTTCGGTTTGTGCAGGACAGTATTCCGGATTATTTCGATGAAGAAGGAAACAGTTTGCGCAAAGCTTTCCTTAAGATGCCGCTCAAGTACGGGCGCTTAACCAGCGGCTATACGCAGCGTCGTTTTCACCCTGTACAGAAGCGCTTCAAGGCTCATCTCGGAACGGATTACGCGGCCCCTACCGGTACACCCATCCTGGCGGTGGGAGATGGAGTGGTGGTTGAATCTGCCTTTAAGCAGTACAATGGTAACTACGTAAAAATACGACACAACAGCACGTACAGCACTCAGTACCTGCATATGAGCAAGAGAATGGTGAAAGCGGGCGAGTACGTGCGACAGGGGCAGACCATAGGTTTGGTGGGAAGTACGGGTTTGGCAACCGGGCCGCACGTTTGTTTCCGTTTCTGGAAAAACGGCCAGCAGGTAGATCACCGAAGAGAAGAATTTCCGCCTTCTGAACCCATCACTCCCGAAAACATGGTGCGGTTTCAGCAACATATACAAGAGCTTAAGCCGAGGGTGGAATGGATGCCCGCCGAAGATTCTCTGGTAGCAGGTGCCGATTGAGGCAACCCCCGCCAATTGCTGCGTTATAGGCATACCAATCATTATTCATGTACGCAATCTTCGACGCCGAATCAAACATGCCATCGCAATACGCGATTGCTGTGGATGTCCACCCAACGGACAACGCGTTGCTGATTAACATGGACTTTGAACACCCTCTTGAACTGGAAGTTGACCTCCGCGATCACAAACGCAACTCACTGTATGCAGACTGCCAAAACCATGACTCAGGAGCATACCGATTGGAGCTGCCGAGTTTTGAGGTTTCTTCCTACACCCTTCGATTTTCAGAATCCTCAGGTAAATTTTACCGGGTCTTTCGCATTATGAAGGCTTTTTGTTGACACTCCTTGCTATTAACCAACCAGAAAAAGGGGTTCCGCTTGCGGGGCCTTTTTTTTTGACTGTTTGAGCGCGTGATGGTCGTCGCACGATGCTTTTGTGCGGCATGTAAAACAGGTAAGGCTTTTACGGAGTGCTTCTTCGTTAAACAAAGCCAAAAGGTGGAGTGCTTTAAGTGGTTCGTCGAAAAAACACGCCTTCATTTGCCCGTGCTGACCTAATCCCTGTACCTTGCTTTTGGTTTTCACAGGATTGTGTGCATAAATAGGCAATGCCGCTCCTGCCAAGGCCGTTAAATGGGTAACTTTATCCCAATTGAAGCACATGAAACGATACTTGTTTGCAGGCTTGATTGTGTCGCTGTTAGCACCTCTTTCCGGGTGGGGGCAGGGATGTAATTCGCCGCTGAGCATCTGTCAATCCGACGGTTCTGCGCCGTACAACACCTACGAAGGAACCCTTACCCCGCTGCCCGGAGATTTTTGCTTTGCTCCGGTCAATATCATCTTTATTGCTTTTAACACGCTATCTCAGGATTACATTACTTCGGCCGGCGTGAATTTTCAGGGTAATGCCCAAATCCAGATTTCAGGACTCAACTGCGATACCACCCAATTCGGTACAGTTGCCATATCTGCAGGAGTTGCCGCCGCGGGTAACCCGTGTATCGCCAACTCATACGGCCCCGCTATAGATTGTGTGCCGCCCACACTAGATGACAATCTTACACTCACGCTCTCCGGCCTGCTGCCCGATACCACCTACTATCTCATCATCAACACAGAGGTCATTGAAAACTCCACGGCCTTTAATTGTGACTTCGATGTGCAGATTACAGGGCCAGCCGTGCAGTACAACCTCGGGGCTACAGCCACGCCTCAAACCATTATCAACGGACAAACATCCACCCTTAATGCCAACAGTGGCTTTAACAATTATGAGTGGTCTGGCGGGGATCTTGCAGAGCCCACTGAGGGGCAGAGTATTGGAGTATCACCGGATGTGGAAGCAGGAGATTTTGTGTACACCGTAACCGCTGATGTGGACGGCTGCGAACAGTCTGCTCAGGTGCTGGTGACTGTTCAAATCCCCATCACAGTGTTCAACACGTTTACGCCCAACGGCGATGGCTTTAACGATCAGTGGATTATTCAGGGAATAGACCGCTTCCCGGATGCCGAGGTGCTGGTTTATAGTCGCTGGGGTCAGTTGGTGTACCGATCAAGAAACTTTACCGGGTGGGACGGCGGCAACCTACCCACCGCGGTGTATTATTACGTGATTGATTTAAACCCGTTGGGCTTTGATACCCGACCCATAACAGGATCTGTAACCCTTGTCCGATGAGAGTATTTCTCGTATGTGCATTCGTGTTGGTGGCACCGGTTGTGATAGCACAGCAAATTGGGCAATACACGCATTTTCCCTTCAATTACTTTCACCTTAACCCAGCCGTTGCGGGTACCACCAAATGTCCGGATATCAGGTTGGGTTACCGCCATCAGTGGCTGGGTTTTGAAAACGACCCGCGCACGGCTTTCGCCAGTGTTCATGGCTCATTGGGCGGTAAAAACAAGTTGAACAAGAGCAAGCACGGAATAGGCGCATTTGTAGAGGCTGATCAAACCGGACCGCTCAGCAGAACGGCGCTGTACTTCGCCTATGCTTATCACTTTCAATTCAACAGAAGGTGGATGATGTCGTTTGGAGCCTTTGTAGGCTTTCAGCAATACCGATTCAATGTGAACGATGCGTTTGTGCCTGATCCGGGTGACCCTGTGCTGGCCTCCTCCATGGCTGCGTTTATCGCTCCCGACATCACCCCGGGGGTTTATTTTTACGATGAGAGCTGGACGTTTGGTATCTCCATGCAACACGCTATTGGCAACCGAATCAACAGCCTTGGTGAAGAGTCAACACTACGTCGCCATTTTGCGCTCATGGCAAGCAAACAGTTTGGTGACTCCGACAAATTTACCTACACACCGGCCATGCTGTTTCGGGTAGCGGCAGGCTCAGTTCCGGCACTCGACCTCAATATGATGGTTGAATACAAGCAGGTGATTGGCCTGGGACTGGCCTATCGCAATGGCGATGCCGTAGCGGCCTTAATGCGGGTGAACTTCTTGAAGTACTTCGCCCTGGCCTACGCATTTGATTTAACAACCTCCAGAATACGAGTAGCAAGTGCCAACACACATGAAATCACCCTCGGGATCTCCGTTTGTACCAAAGACCGGGTTCAAGGGCGTATACCTTGTGCGGCATACAGATAACCAACCTATAGAGCGCGTCTATGACGGCGAAAAAAGTTTTTGTGGGATTGATAACTGCTCTGCTGTTGCAGTCGGCAGGCTTGTTTGCTCAAAGCGATAGCCAGGCCTGGGAAGGAGCCGACCCTCAACAGCGATCCGGGGGTTGTCCGTTTTTTGATCTCACACCCAACCCAACACCACCAACCTGCAACGGTTTTTCGGACGGAATCGCGGCCGTGAATGTATCCGGTGGAGTAGGCCCCTTTACCTACCTCTGGGTAGGCGGCCCTACCACGCCAACATGGCCCAACGTAGACGCCGGTACCTACACCGTGATTGTGTTTGACCAGGGGCAAGGCGGGGCACCGTGCAATATCGATGTGTTTGTGAACGAACCCGGTCCGTTGGTGGTCTTCGCCATGAATGCTACGCCACCTACCTGTTTTGGCGCCTGCAATGGCTCCGCATTTCCCATTGTGATTGGCGGTAATGGAGGCTACTCATACTCGTGGGACAGCGGAGAATCGGGCTTCAGCGCAAATCAGCTTTGTAACCCCTTTACCCTTACGGTTACCGATCAGGCTGGATGTGTGCTCGACACCACCTACACCTTTGTGAATGAGCCAGAAGACATTGTTATTACCGCCGATACCGCGGATGTCACATGCCATGGCGACAATGACGGTTCCATCTCCATCTCCGTTGAAGGGGGTATCCCCGGATATACATACAGCTGGACAGGACCCGGTGGGTTTTCATCTTCCAGTCAGGATATTACTGGCTTGTCACCCGGAACCTACACCGTGCTTGTGGTTGATGAAAACAACTGCGAAGCCACCGCTTCGTTCACCATCGAAGAGCCTGAGCCCATTGAAGTGACCGCCGATATTACGGACAACCTCTGTGCAGGGGAAAGTGAAGGAGCCATAGATCTCAGCATCACAGGAGGAACACCTCCCTATGATGTAACCTGGACCGGTCCCAATGGATTTACATCCAACCAGGAAAATATTGACAACCTGGAATCCGGGGCTTACAATCTCGAACTGACCGATGCCGCAGGTTGTGGGTTCACCGCCACCTTTACTGTGAGTGAGCCTGATCCCATCGACATTGAACTTTCGGCCGATGACGTGTCGTGCTTTGGGCTCAACGATGGCACTATTGACGCTACCTTGACCGGAGGCACACCGGATTACAGTTTTGCCTGGACCGGTCCCGGAGGATTCACCGCCACAACCGAAAGCATCAGCAACCTTGCACCCGGAAGTTACACGCTCGCGGTAACCGATGCCAGCGGCTGTGAAGGCCTTCAAACGATTGAAATCGCCGAACCCGATCCGCTGGATATCAGTGCCGACGTGGTTGACATAACCTGCAACGGCGCAGCCGACGGCGCGATTGTGCTGGCGGTAGAAGGCGGCACCCCCGGCTACACCTACAGCTGGGCGGGGCCTGGTGGCTTTGGTTCAACCAACCAGAACCTCACAGGCTTGCAAGCCGGAACCTACGTAGTGACCGTAACCGATGCCAACGGATGCGAGGCCAGTGAGGCCTTTACCATCAACGAGCCCGCTATGATCGAAATCGCCGGCGACATTAGCGACAACCTCTGCGCGGAAGACGAGGAAGGGGCCATTACCATCGAAATTTCCGGAGGAACCCCCGACTACACCATCTCATGGACCGGCCCCAACGGGTTCACGTCCATCGAAAGCAGTATCACCAACCTCGCTTCGGGGAGCTATGCCGTTGTTGTAACAGATGCCAACAACTGTGAGCAGGCCGCTGTGTTTGCCGTGTCAGAGCCTGCTCCCATAGAACTCACGCTTACGCCCTCAGAGCTGACCTGCCCCGACGATACCGACGGAAGCATCACCCTCGAAGTTTCGGGAGGAACCCCTGAATATAGCTTTGCGTGGTCGGGCCCAGACGGCTTTAGCTCCGCCAATCAAAACCTCACAGGGCTTGCCCAGGGGGAGTACGCCGTGGTAGTGACCGACGCCAATGGCTGCGAGCAGAGCGCAAGCACGGAAATTCTTGCTACCGATACGATGCTTCCCGAAGCTACCATCACACCCATTGCCTGTGCAGGGGAGGAAACAGGAAGCATTGCCGTGGTGGTCAGTGGTGGAACACCCGATTATCAGTTTAACTGGTCGGGCCCCAATGGCTTTAGCTCCAACAATGCCAATATTTCGAACCTCGCTGCGGGTAACTACGTGCTGATCATCACCGACGCCAACGAGTGCACCACCCAACTGGAAGTATCGCTGGATGAACCGCCACTTCTGGAACTGGATGCAACCGTTCAGGACCTGACTTGTCCTGGCCTGGAAGACGGAAGCATTGAACTGAATATCACCGGAGGCACTGCGCCCTACGAAGTGCTCTGGAGTGGCCCCGATGGTTTCAGCGCTACGGATACTCAGCTAAACGGCTTGTCAGAAGGCACCTATGTCGTGGTGGTTGCCGATTCACTGGGTTGTACCGAAGAGGCCAGCTTTACGCTCGAAACCGGTCCCGGCCCCGAGGTGTCCGCAGTGGTGACCAACGCCAATTGCGCAACCGATGATGACGGCTCTATCGAAACCGAAGTAACGGGAGGTACGCCGCCTTACACCTATAGCTGGACGGGCCCCGATGGCTTTGTCTCCGATCAGGCCGATTTATTTGGGCTCAGCTCAGGCTTATATGAACTCACGCTCACCGATTCGGCCGGGTGTGTGACCGAAGTAAGTTACACCATCAACAATCCAAGCCCGATTGAAATCTCAGGAACCGTTACCGACATCCTCTGTGCTGGCGAAAACAACGGCGCCATTAACATTGAGATTACCGGCGATACTGGGCCCATTACCATTGTTTGGAGCGGCCCCGATGGCTTTTCATCCAATGACCAGAATATCGCCAATCTCGCCCCGGGCACCTATACGGTGG
>REDV01000092.1 GCA_007695365.1 Cryomorphaceae bacterium
ATCAACAGCTTTCCAAATCCTTTCCACAACGAGGTAAACTTGTTGGTATCGTCCCCTAAGTCAGGAAACATGGCGATACGCGTATATGACCTCAGCGGGCGTTTGGTGCACTCGCGCGAAACTTCGGTGGGCGAGGGCAGAACCCTGATTCAGCTATCCGATGGCTGGCGGGGTTTAAGCGCCGGCATGTACGTGCTGCAAGCAAGTATGCACAACGAGCAGCAAAGCGTGCGGATTCAGAAAATGAACTGAAAATACTATTTCGCAGCGCTCGGGGCAGGAAACCCTCCGGGACCGAGTTTCATAAAGGCAAACTTCTCGTAAATGCCTACGTTTTGAGTGCTGAAACCGGCCATAACCATTTCCCCATTGCTGGTGAGCAGTCCGTCATTGAAGCCGAAGGCCATGGTGGATTGGTGTTCTTGCGAACGCCCCTCTCCGTTGATGCGAATGTATCCTCCACTGGTAAATACATACGCTTCATTCACATCCTTCACTACAATACTATGAGCGCTTCCGATGTGGGGTTCTTCGTACACGCCTTCCCAGATTGCGTTTCCTTCGGCATCAATCTTTTGAACCACAGGCACTGCAAATCCCACGGAGCCGGCTGCCCAGATGTTTCCTTCTGCATCGGTGTCAATGTCATTGATAATGCCCGGACCGTACGTTTTGGCCCAAATGGCTTTTCCGTTGGCGTCGGATTTTACCAGTACTGAGGTAGCCTTGCCCATATCCTTTGCTGTGAAGAACCCTCCAAAGAGAAGGTCTCCGTTGGGTAGCTCATGCACCGATCGGTATGAAGACTTGTGCTGGGTGGGCTTGTTGCGGGTCCAAAGCTCATTGCCGTCTGCGTCGAGTTTGGTTACAACCATTCCATCGCCCACAGCTACAAAACCGCCATCCTGTGTTTCAATCACAGATACGTAGGAGTCCTTGCCTTCATTGCCAAAGTGGCTGGTCCAAACGTCCTGGCCTTCGGCATCAATTTTTGAAATCATACGGTGCCTGGCGGAGTTTCCGCAAAATACGTATCCACCATCGCGGGTAGGGATAATATCGAGCGCCAAATCCAATGAAGGCTCTGCTCCGTTGAGCTGTCTGGCCCACTGCGCGGCACCTTCGCCGTTGGTTTTCACTAGAAAGATGTCAGGGTCCACTTCTCCGTTGTTGTTGCCTATACACACAAATCCACCATCATAAGTAGTAGTAATCGCGTAGGCGTTAGAGGTGTTATCGGTGAGTTCGTCGTAAATCCTTACGAAGTCTGACTGGCTTTGGCCGGTGAGGCCTGCAATCACGAACGCAATGGTCAAAGTGTTTTTCACGGAATTCGATTTAGATACGCGTCTTGATACGCATCTTTCCTCCCGAAGGTTACACCCGTGTCAAAAAAAGTTTCGAAAAAGGCTTACTTGGTTTGCTATAGTTTGAAAACCAAGCTTATTCTGGCACCAAGAGCAGAGGCGTTAAAGCGTTCTGCAAGCTCTTCACGCGGCTGATTGCGGTTTACATTGTCATTGTAAGCCTCGTTGTTCGACGTAGCGTTAAGCTCATTCACGTAGTTTACCTGTGTGTCATACGGGTCCTGAAACCCCGGGAGGTTGAAGCCGCCGAGCTGGAAATCACTCACTTCAGATGAAGCAGCAACAAATGTATAGCCCCGGTAGTCCAGTGATAGGTTGAGGTCTATCAGGTCGCTCACTTTCATCCCAAAGCCCACCTGAAACTGAACACCTACACCAAAACGGCCGCGCCAGTCTTCCGTGAATTCGCCACTCAGGTCAATGCCCGGGAGCGGAAAGGGTATGTCGCCCGGTAATTCAAAGTCAAGCGTACCTTTTGTAGTCCTTCTTATGTTGGATATAGGGGTGAAGTCGGCTCCGGCACGTGCAATGAGGTGAAATTTGTCACTCACAGGCATCTGAAAGGAGAGGCGTGGAGCTATGCGCAACCACTGCGAGCGAGATTCGCTCGTGAGGCTCCCAAGGCCGGCCAGACTTCCGCCACCGCTGTTTATCAGGCAGCCAAAGTGATAGTCTGCAGAAAATCCAATGGCCACATGCTCAGTTAGGTAGTAGTCCATAAAAATGCCAGGGCTCATGCCGCGCCCGAAACTGCCCGTTATGGCCGTTTCAGTAATATTGATGCCTGCCCCTGCGCCGCTGATGTCAGATCCCAGATTTTGGGGGTGTACACCCAATAGATATCCGTATTCAACGCCGATTTGAATTTTACTGTCTTGCGCTGAAGCGACAATAGTGGCCAGCAAACATGTAAGTGCGAGGAAGTGTGATTTCATAAAACCGGATTTACCGCCAAATGTAGCAAACAGCCTCCAATCCGTTTCTACTTTGGAAAGCGCTCTTCCAGAACTTTTACGCGATAATCAAAAATCTGCTTCAACTGGCGTTTCACAAACAAGGCATGAGCGATTCGGCCCAGTATGCCCAGCGGAATTTTGTAGTGTACAATGTCTTCCATTTCAATTCCGCCCTCCACGGGCTTAAAGAAATGCTGGTGATGCCACAGAGAATAGGGGCCGAAAACTTGATTGTCGATAAAAAAATGCGGTTCGTTTACCTGCGTAATTTCAGTTACCCATGTAAGCGGTACACCAGGAAATGGTTTCACGGTGTAGGTAATCAGTTGACCGGCGTACATAGTCTTGTCAGCACCCGAGCGAATGACAAAGCCCATGTGAGGAGGCGTGATTTTGGCCAGATTGGACGGATTGGAGAAAAAGGCCCAGGCTTCCTCCATCGAAATGGGCAGAAACTGCTTTCGGTACAAGCGGTAAATTTTCATTTGTGCGGCGTTACTGGTTTTTCAGGGCATCGATCTCTTTCAGCACGGCCTCGGCATCGGCCATCTTGGCATCGCCTTTTTTGCGGTCAATGCGCGAGAGCTCGTATGACTCTTCCAACAGTTTACGATAGCGCTCCTCGAGTTTTTCTACCGGTGATTTCTTTTTAAATAGTCCGAACATAGGTTTATTTTTTAGGGTTGAATAACAGATAATCCGCCATCTACATGAAGTACCTGCCCGGTAATCCAGGATGACTCATCGCTTAGTAAAAAACGGACGGAGTTCGCGAGGTCTTCCGCCCGACCTATTCTTTTCAAGGGATGGCGCTCCGCGGCATTTTCGCGCTGCCTGTCACTGCGCAGCAGGCGCTCGGCCAGTGGCGTTTCAGTGAGGGATGGGGCAATGCAGTTTACGCGAATTCCCGGCGATAATTCTGCAGCAAGGGTGCGGGTCATGGCTTCCACTCCGGCTTTTACGGTGGCTACAGATACGTGAAATGGCATGCCTTTTCCCACGGCAACCGTGCTGAATAGTACCACGCTGGCCTGCTGTGATTTCTTCAGTGCGGGCAGGTAGTGCTTCAGCACCCGGAATGCCCCGGAGGTATTGATACGAAAATCGTGTTCAAGGTCTTCGTGGCTAAAGGAGGCTACGGGTTTGAGGTTGATACTACCCGGGCAGTACACAAGCCCGTCGAGCATTTCAATTTCCGGAAGGTCATCCGTGAGCACGTCCACCGTGTGGTGGTCCACATCGAGATGCGCAGCGGGCTCCCTCCGGCTCATGTTGATGCAGCGGTGGTCTTTGCAGTGCTGCTCCAATACAGCAGCTCCGATGCCACTGCTTCCGCCAACAACGAGTATGGTTTTCATTGCAGAATTAGTTTGAGCAATAAACCCGCAGACCTCACGAATGTTCGTAGCAAACAAAAAGCCGGTACGCAGGGTACCGGCTTTTAGGAAAGGATATTGTTTCACCGCTTACTGCATGGCAGGCCGGCCGATGGGCTTGCGCGGCGATGATTTGGCTTCGTATCCAAAAAGTTCTTCGAGTGAAAGTTCTCTGTATTTTCCGAGCTCTTTCAGGACGTCGTGGTCCACCAATTTACGGTTACCAATTACGCAGTAGTTGTAGGCATTGCCTTTGATATTAGCGTCAAAAAACGTCTGAAGGTCATCGAAGCTGATGGTTTGCAATGCATCGTAAAGTGGCTTTCTGCGGTCGTAGTCTAAACCGAGTTTACGCGCAGATTCATAACTCCAGAAAATGTTGCTGCGCGAAATGCGGTTGGTTTCGATTTGCTTCAAAGCTGCATCTCTTGCCGACTCAAACTGCACATCCGAGCGCGGAAGGTCATTCATCAAATCGAGCATGGCATTGCAGGCTTCAGGAAGCTTGTCAACCTGAGCCCCCACGTAGGCGCGAACAAAGTGATGCTCATCGGCGCGTTGCGGCGTAGAGAAAAAGGCGTAGGCAGAGTATGCCAGGGCCTTCGATTCGCGAATTTCCTGAAAAACAATGGAGCTTAGCCCGCTACCAAAGTATTGATTGAACAGGCTGGCTGCCGGAAGAAGCTCCTTGTTGAATACCGATCCGCGGGTTACCAGGCTCATCTCGCTTTGTACCATGTCGAAATCGGTAAAGAAAACCTTGTCGTTTTCAACCGCAAGCGCTGTAAATTCTACCGGCTCCGGGTAAGGAAGCAACTGGTCAGCTATGGGGTGCATTTCGGCAATTAGAGCCTTGGCTTTGTTGGTTTCCATCGGCCCGTAGTAGAATACACGGTGCTCGTAGGACGTGAGTTGCTTGATCTTTTCAGTGAGTGACCCGGCGTCCAGCGAACGCAGTGCCTCTTCGGAGAGGAAATTACGCATCGGGGAGTTCTCGCCGTAGCTTGCGTACTCCACCAGTGCCGACATGACCCTGCCCTTTCTTCGCAGGTTGTCCTGACGGGATTTCAGCACATCCGAAATCATGTTTTCGAGCGCCTCTTCGTCGGGCTGCACATCTGCGAGGATTTCCTCAAAAAGTTCCATTCCTTCGCGCAAGGACTCATTCAATCCGCTGAGGGTCACATACACACGGTCTCTGCTGCTGAACACGTCAAAGTTTAATCCGAGTTTAAAAAACTCTTTTTGAAGGTCTTCTGAGCTGTGCTGCGAGGTGCCCAAATAGGGCAGATAGCTGATGGCCAACGCCATTTCCAAATCGTGGTCGCTACCCATGTCCAGAATGTAATACAGGCTGAAAAGCTCGTTGTTCTTGTTTTGCACGTGGTACATCTCCAGGCCATTGTCGAGCGTTGCACGGTTGATATCGCGCTGGTAATCTACAAACACCGGCTTGATTCTGCGCGATTCAATAGAATCCCACTGCACATAGAAATTCGACTTCGATTCGCGGTCAATCTCAATGGGGGTGATCTGCGGCTTCTCAACTTTCACAGCTGTATTTTCGCCCATTACCTTGTTAATCTGAACATAGTTCTCACCAAACCATTGGTTGGCAAAGGCTACAATATCGTCTTTGGTAATCTGCTCCATGCGGTTGAACTCGTTCACTACATCCTGCCATTCCTGGTGGTACACAAAACTGTTGGTCATTTTGCTTGCGCGTGCCCAGTTCGACTCGCTTGCGCGCAATTCGTTGAGTTTCATGTCGCGAATAACCGCTTCAACCATCCAGTCATCAAAGTCGCCGCTTTTAATCAGTTCCATTTGCTCCAGAAGCAGTTCGGCCACTTCGTCGAGTGTTTGCCCGTCGCGGGGATTTCCACTCAACGTGAAGATGGAGTAATCAGTAAAAGAGGTGGGTGACGAAGAAGCGCGAAGTACCTTCTGGCGCTTTTCGAGGTTGAGGTCAATGAGTCCGGCTTTTCCGTTAGACAGGATGGCATCCATCACGCGCAGCTTCAGTGCTTCTTCGCTGTGAATACCGGGCAAGCGGTAGGCAATGGTCACAAACTCGGGCTCAACGCCACTTACTTCACGCACGATGGGCTCGGTGATAGGAGCTTCTTCTTCAAACGCAAATTCCGGAATTTCACCGGGTTCGTAGTCGCCAAAGTAGCGCTTGATTACATCTACCGCCTCATCGGGGTCAATATCACCGCTCAAAATAATGGCCATGTTGTTGGGCAGGTAGCGCGCAGCGAAATACTCGTGAATCTTCTCCATGGATGGATTCTTGAGGTGCTCGCTGGTACCAATGGTGGTTTGTGTTCCGTATGGGTGATTCTTAAAAAGCTCCTCCATCATGGCGTAGTAGGATAGACGGAAGTCACTGTCGAGTGCACGATTAAACTCTTCGTACACTGCTTCAAGCTCAGTGTGAAACAGGCGCAGAACGAGTTCGCGAAAGCGCTCGCCTTCAACCATGGCCCATTTTTCAAGTTCGTTGCTGGGGATGTCATTGATATAAACCGTTTGCTCATACCAGGTATAAGCATTGGTTCCCTGTGCACCCAAAGATCCAATCATCTTGTCGTACTCGTTGGCAATGGCCAGTTGTGCTGCTGCGCCCGAAATGCTGTCAATTTTGGCGTAAATTGCCTTGCGCTGAGCCGGGTCTGTCGTGTTTCGGTGTTCTTCGTAGAGATCTGAAATCTGGTCGAGCAACACACTTTCGGCCTCCCAGTCTTTGGTGCCGTAGTTCGACGTCCCCTTAAAGAGCATGTGCTCCAGATAGTGGGCCAGCCCCGTTGCGTCGGCGGGATCTTGCTTGCTTCCGGTGCGAACCGCAATCTGCGTAACCACGCGCGGCTCATCGCGATTTACCGACATGTAGATTTTCAGGCCGTTGTCGAGCGTGTAGATTTTGGTGCCAAGGGGGTCACCCTCAACGGTTTTATACTTGTACTTGTAGCGTGTAGTGGTTTCTTTCTCTGTCGGTTCGCAAGACCAAAAGAGCGTCGTAACCAGCAGCATAGCTGCCAGGTGAAAAATGTACTTCATGGTTTTTGTGTTGTGATGATTAAAATATATCCAGGTTCAGGTTTTGAGCCAGTTTGCCAAGGTTGGGATTTTTCTGCACCATGGCTTCAAATTTCTTATCAGTGGTCATTAACTTGGTTGGCTGGTTGTTTTGTGAGAGTTCAAAGTCCAGATCAATGGCGAAATTTCGCAACTCCTTGCGCAGGTATTCCAACATCTCTCCTTTCTCCCGATTCATTTCAATTTCCTGCGCGGCATTGGCGATTTTTAGGGTAATGTGTTTGTTTTCATCCATTACCGGAGCGTGCAGCGTAAGGCTGGCAAAGAGACTTTCGCGTCCGCGGGCTTTCATCATTTCTGCCAGGTTTCTCCATACGCGCTTCAGGTCGTCCTCACTAAACTCTTCGCGCAGTTGAGGTTCCTGACTGGCTTCGTCCTCAGCTTCATCTGCTTCATTCGCATCGGGTTCCTGAAAAAGCGAGCCTCCCAGTCCGGCGGTGATGGACACCGAGGTTGACTGGTAGTTGCGCAGGATCTTCTTGCGACGGCTTACGTTTTCGGGACTTACTTCGGGGGATTGAGCTGCTTCCGGGAGTACGGGTCGTGGTTCTTCCGTTTTTTCGGCAACGGGTACTTCCTCGGTTTTGGAAGGGGCTGACGGTTCTTGTACTGTTTCTTCCGCCGGTGGTTTCGGTGTAGATGCCTGTGGTTCCGGCTGAGGGGCAGGGGGTGCAGGTGAAGCTGGTGATGCGGAAACGGGGGTTGAGGGAGGTGGGGGCTCCGGGGTGGGTGGGTGGGAGGAGACCCCACCGGATAAATGGCCTGGAGCCGCTTTGGACTCAGATCCTATCTCAAGGTTGTTTTTTTTTTCAACCCCGATGGCGCACATTCGGATGAGGGCAAGTTCTACAAGAAGTCGTTGGTTTTTGCTTCCGCGATATTGTACGTCTACCTCGTTCAGAATTTCGAGGCACTTAAGCAGCATTCTCACGCTGAGGCTTTCGCCCTGAGCGCGGTAGCGTTCGCGAATGCGATCGCTGGTTTCAATCAAAATCAGCGTTTTGGGGTTTTTACTCACCATCAGGTTGCGCACGTGCTGCGCCAAACCCTGCACAAAGTTGTGCCCGTCAAAACCTTTACTTAAAATCTGGTTGTACACCAGCAGCGTTTCGGGAATGTTGCGCTCCACGATAAGGTCTGTCAGCGAAAAGTAGTAATCGTAATCCAGCACATTGAGGTGCTCAATCACCGCCTCATAGGTGAGGTTGTTTCCGCTAAAACTTACCAGTTGATCGAACATTGACAGCGCATCGCGCATCGCTCCATCTGCTTTTTCGGCAATCACGCTCAATCCCTCGGGTTCAGCTTTTACCCCTTCTTTTTCGGCAATTTCACCGAGGTGATCGGCGATGTCCAGCACGGTGATTCGCTGAAAATCATAGATCTGACAGCGCGAAAGAATGGTGGGCAGAATTTTGTGCTTCTCTGTAGTGGCCAGAATAAAAATGGCGTGTGCCGGGGGCTCTTCCAGCGTTTTCAGAAAGGCGTTAAAGGCTTGCTGCGACAACATGTGCACCTCGTCGATGATGTAAACCTTGTGGGTACCAACCTGGGGTGGAAAGCGAACCTGGTCGGTAAGCTGGCGAATGTCTTCAACTGAGTTGTTCGAAGCCGCATCGAGCTCTAAGATATTCAGACTGAAATCTTCGTCTTTATTGATGCCTTTTTGACCAGCTGTGTGCTTGTTGATTTCTCTGGCAAGTATTCGCGCGCATGAGGTCTTTCCCACACCTCGCGGACCACAAAATAAAAAAGCCTGCGCCAAATGGTTTTGCTCAATAGCATTGCGGAGGGTATCGGTAATTGCCCGTTGACCAACCACAGTATCAAAAGTTTGGGGCCTGTATTTTCGCGCCGATACTACAAAATTCTCCATGTGAACCTGTTGATTTTTGAGGGGAAACAAATATAGCGTTCCCGATGGCTAAATCGGGAGGTGTTTATCCCAAATTATGCAATTGGCTCCTGCCATTGCATATTTTCGGTTTAAAACTTACGGCAGCATTGTTTGACTCAACCAAAGAGGTAAGCCCCTGCATGCCGATTTATCCCAATCTCCGGATACTTCCAGTGAATTTCCCGATTGTCATCCGCAAACAGCGATTTGAATTTTTCCATGTCCGAAGGGGTCCATTCAACGGGCGTTTCTCCTCCTGAACCAGCCAGAATCCTGCGCTTCATCCGATGATAAATTCCCCTTCCCACGCGACTTTTTTCAGCCAGTGGATACCATCGGTTCAGCGCTCGAAGTTTCTTTGCCTGCCATTCATCCACACCCTGATTCAGGGGCTGCGTGGTCAAAATTTGTTCAAGAACCTTCTCATCCAGCTGATGCTCAAAAATAGCTTCCAATCGCCTCAATACTTCCTGCGGATTGCTTTTAAAGTCCTCGTAGAGAAAAACCTCCACGCTTGGAAAAAGCGATTTGTACAATTTCACCATAGGTAGATAGCGATACCCCGGGGCAAATTCGCAGGCGTGATAGGTGTCGAACTTCGCCCAGTCAAACAAATCAACCGCCGGCTGACTGCTGTAGCTTTCAGGTTGATAAACAGGTGATTCAAATCGAACAAAATCGTGGAGCGAGCACGTCTCCTTGTCTTGAAGCGCAATGAGATACATGGATTTCAGCAACTCCGGCTGGTTGCGCAAGAAGAGCAACACGGTGGAGTCTGGCATTGCCTGCTGAAGTCGAGTGGCAATTCTCGTCCGGTTGCCGTAATGCCAGTAGAGCGCCTGGCCTGCGAAGTTTTCGTTGCTCAAAAGCAAGGGTTGATTGCCATGGCTTTGCACCCAGCTTCGAAGCGCCGAAGGTTGGTAAGTGCTGTCATCCTCATACATCAGGTTTTGAAACAAGGGGTTAATCTGCGTAAAAGGCAATCCGACATAATTCAGCGCCCTGAACTCCGGAAAAACCACCCTCTGAAAAAAGGTAGTGGCCGTGCGCGGCATGCCGATATGAATGAAGTTTTTCGTCACCCCGTGGGATTAGCCGTGTTTCACTTTGCGCACATCATAGGCGCTTTTTTTACTGTTTTCCTCATGAATTTCAAACGATACACGGTCGTTCTTTTTAATGAGGTCAATCAAATCTCCTGCGTGAACATAAAGTTCCTCGCCTTCCCATTCAATAAATCCGAAGCATTTGGCGGTGTCGAAAAACTTTACTTTTCCGGTTGGCATAAGCCTTTTTATTTGGTGTGAAGTGACTACTTTGGTCTGCCAAAAGTAACGAAAATGAAAAGCTGCTTTTACGGGGTGAAAACGGTACTGCTACTTCCTTTGGTACTGCTGTTTGCTTGCACGGCGCCCGAAGAGAAAAAAGCTGATGAACCGGCTGCAACGGCTGTGCATCAGTTTAAAAAACTGGTGGGTGAGTGGGTAGATACCTCCTCACAGAACGCTTTTCATGAGGTTTGGAAACACACCGGTAAGGGCTGGCAAGGTACCGGTGTTGTGCTCGAAGGCCGGGATACCGTGTGGATAGAGCACCTTGAAATCGCCCCGCGGGCCAATCGCTGGTACTACGGAGTGACCCTCGGAGGTGCCAGTTTTAGCCGGCCGGTGTATTTTGAGCTTACTACTTTCTCAAACAATCACTTCCGTTTTGAGAATCCGCAGCATGATTTTCCGCAGCTTATTCATTACGAATTCAGAGGAGACGACTCACTGTACGTGCGCATTGAAGGAGTAGAGGCCGATACAGCCCGCTTCGAAGAGTTCTTTATGCGCCGCGCGGATAGCTGAACGGCCGGGAAGATTGCCTTTGCGCCTTTCATTCACCAAAAGCCGCCCAATCTGCTTCTTTGTACCGGGCCTTGAGCGTGCGGTACAGGGTGTTGTGCTTCCTCTTATTGGCCTCATGATCCGGGCTGTCGGGCCAGTTGGGTCGGTGGTTTACGAACGACAGCAATGGCTGAAAATCCTTGATCCATTCACGGCTTTTTTTACTGAGTACCGACGCTGCAAAAGCCTCCCAAATGTATTGAACAGCGAGTTCGTTGGGGTGGAGCAAGTCGTCTGCGTAAAATCTGTAATCACGCAGGTCGTCCATCATAATCTCGTACGATGGAAAGTAGTGGGCTTGCTCTACTTCCTCCACCACGCGGTGCACTGCGGCAATCAGGTGTGATTTACTTCTGAGATTTCCCATGGCTCCGTCTCTCCAGTGCCTTACCGGACTTACCGATAACAGCACATGCAGGTGTGGGTGGGTTTTTTGAAGCAGCAACAGGCTTTTGGTTAGCTCTTTGGTGATTTCTTGCACCGATAAAAGGATGCGTTCAAACTCGTTTCCGGGAAGCCGGTGGCAATTGTTTACCAACTTTCCGGTTTTCTTGTGTTTCCAGGCATGGGCTGTTCCCAGGGTAATCATCAGCAACTTTCCGGAAATCAGCATCCTGCCCGCTCTTGAGAGACTCCGGTTGATTCCTGCCAGGCATTGGTCCTTGTCGGGATGTGAAAAAACGCTGTAGTGGTCAAAACTGAAAAACAGTCCGCGGTGAAAAGTTAGCTCATGGGGTTTGTAAGGCGTAGGCGATTGCAGCTTTTCAACTTGTTGTGCAATGGAAACGGGGTTGAAGCTGGTTCCAAATGGATTCTCAGCTACCCTGAAAAGATGTTTTCTTAGTTGAGAAGCCATGTGCTGGCTGAAACACGAACCCAGATGCACAATTCCCTCACCGGGCTCAAGGGCAAAAGGATACTTAGGGGCGTCAACAACTGTTCGGAAAATCATAGGTGCACGTTCGGAATGCAATGGGAAATTTGTCTTTTTCGCGTGTTCGCACTTCAGCCGTGTGCGAGGCTGCAAAGGTAGTATCATTTCAGAGCTCTTCCGAAATATCACCTGATCAATGGTGAGGCTTTTGGCTATTTTCGCGGTATGAACTCATCGTCGCTGCCTCAATTGCGAAAAATATGGAAAGACCTCAGTGCTGAGGAATTGCATCAACTGCTCGATAGATTGGGGAGGTTTAGCCGCGACAACAAAGAGCTGCTTCATTACCTGCTGGTTTTTGGTAACAATGAGGATGCCTACATCAGCGCCATTTGCCACCAACTTGACGAGGGGTTCGAAGGTCTGAACAGACAGAACATAACATGGACGCGAAAAGGACTTCGGCGGCTGGTGCGCATGCTCAACCGATATGTTCGTTACTCCGGAAAAACCGATACGGAGATTGTTCTCCGTACGGAATTTTGTAACAGAATGCTTGTTCACGGTATTCCGCTGGAAAAATCTGCGGTGGTAGGAAACATGTTCAATCGCGAATTGGATCGCATAAGCAGAGCGCTGTCAAAGCTGCATCCTGATCAGCAACTCGACTACGATGGATGGGTGCAAACGCTCCACAAACTGGAGCCGGTTGAAATCAATCGTTAGATTTCGTCCGGGTACCTACAATTCCCAGCTTTCCTCTTCGGCCTGCAGGCCACGGTTCAAAAAATCAATCAGGGGCTTCAGCACTTTGAACATGGCAACCGTGTTTTGCACCATGTCGGCCTTGGAGAAGAAATCGTCGCTAAGCGGCGCAACGGCTGTAAAACTCTTGAGTTTGAGTAGCTCTATGTGCGGGTGCGATGCCTCATAGCCTTTAGGAGGGCGAACAAGCACAAAATCCTTGTCGAGTTCACCGTACATCTTCTTGAATGCCGGCTTGTTGACGATGGCAACAAGGTCTTCTCCAAAAGCATCAATCTCGGCACGAATTTTCTGAAGCGCTGCCGGCTCAGGCAGGTAATAGCCACCGCCAATAAACGCTGCGCCCTCTTCCATGTGAAGGTAGTAGTGACCCATGCCCGCCTTTTTTCCCAGGCACGGAAGCACCACCGAAAGATGAGTTTTGTAAGGCGTTTTGTCTTTGCTGAAGCGGGTGTCGCGCGCAATGCGAAACATACATTCTTTCACTTCCACAGAGGCAAGGGTGGGGTCCACAGGCTTCATCGCCTCCAGTATTTCTCCGGCAACTTTGCGGTAGTCTTTTTTAACCTCGTTGTAGCGCTTTGCCTGCGAATGAAACCAGTCGCGGTTGTTGTTTTCTCTGAGATCGCGTAAAAACTGAATGGTAGCGGCTTGAAACATAGTAGTGCAAAGATGGGGATATGGAAGAACAACCGCACCGTCTCAAAGAGGTTTTTCCTCCATTTAGCTATCTTGCCGGGCACTAATCAAAGTGATGTATGGAAGAAAGTATCTTAACCGCTGTTTTTTTGCCACTTGCGCTTGCCTTTATCATGGTTGGCATGGGGCTTTCGCTTACGCCCGGTGATTTCAGGCGCGTGGTGGCTTATCCCAAAGCGGTAACGATTGGCATCATTTGCCAATTGATTTTACTGCCGCTGGTGGGCTTCCTGCTGGTTTCGCTTTTTAAACTGGAGGGTGCTTTGGCCGTTGGGCTGATGATTATTGCGGCATGTCCGGGAGGCGCAACATCCAACCTGATTGCGCACCTCAGCCGGGGAGACACTGCCTTGTCCATATCTCTCACCGCGGTATCTTCCACGCTGGCCGTGGTAACCATCCCGTTGATTGTGAATTTCTCCATAGGCTATTTTGGTGAAGAGGGAAGCGTAATGCTACCGGTGGTAAAAACCATTGCTCAGATTTTTGTCATCACCCTGATTCCTGTTGCCATTGGAATGTATATCCGGAAAAAGCGCCCGGGTTGGGCCGATGCCGCCGATAAACCCGTGCGGTGGATGTCGGCCGTATTTCTTGCCCTCATCATCATCGCTGCCATGGTAAAAGAGCGCGAGAACCTGGTGGCATTCTTCCGGTTAATGGGGCCGGCAACACTTGCGCTGAATCTTGGGATGTTGCTTGTTGGGTATGTGCTGGCTACTGTTTTTATGCTGAGTAAAAAGCAGCGTATTACCATCAGTGTTGAATCGGGCATACAAAACGGTACACTCGGTATTTTTGTGGCTGCTACATTGCTTAAAAATTCAACCATGACCATTCCGAGCGCCATTTACAGCCTGATTATGTTTATGACTGCCGTGCTGGTTATTGTGATCAGTACGCGAAACAAGCCTCAAGAGGGATTGTGAGTTTGCTGCGAAACCTGTGGCGGTTCTTGTTGTTGCTTGAAAGTGCTGTTATTTTTAGACCCAAAATGCAAACTATGTTCGCTAAATACCTTTCCGCTGTTTTGATGTTGCTTTTCATCACGCCTGCTTTTGCCCAGGTAGAGGATGACGACGATGATGATTTTGATTTTTCGGAGTTTGAATTGGCGGCACCTCCGTCAAAGAGTTTTTGCAACAACAAGGTGTTGGGGCAGATTCCAACAACGCTCGTTGGATTTAATTACGACTATCAGTTTCCGCACGATTTATCCGTGATGCCTCCCATCGGAGGAGAAGGTTTTTTTCCCGAGCAAACAGCCGGGATTTCACCCTCGCAGGCTTTCAATTTCCAGGGAAATTTTCCCATCGTTTCCCGAAACAACATCCTTATCAACCTCAACACCATTTTTCATCATCAGTCGTATGCTTTTTCCGGCAACGACAGCCACCCGTTGATGCAAAGCCTTGGCCGCCACGGACTGACCCGATCAGCAGTGATGGGTACGGTGTTTAAGCCGCTGAACGACCGTCATTTTATTCTGGCTCAGGTAGGTGCTGAAGTAAACGGCGATTATGTTTTTAATGATGCCGGCGATGTCTTCGGTTCGGTTCGCATGCCTGCCGCTGTGCTATTCGGATGGAAGCCGCACGACCGTTTGATGTATGCTTTTGGACTGTCTCGCACCTACATCGGTGGATCGCTCAACTACGTACCGGTTGTTTATTACTACCACACTTTCAAGAACCAGAAATGGGGAATAGAGGCGCTTTTGCCCGCGCGGGGTGCCTTGCGCTACAGGTTCAATAGCCTGTCTGTGCTTTTGCTTGGCTTTAACGCAACGGGTGCCAGCTACAGCCTGAACAGTTTTGATGCCTATGCCCAGTCCTTTGGGATACCCCAGCAAGGTGAATTGCCGGGCTTTAACGATTTACTGAGTAGCGCCCGAAATGTAGAACTGCGCCGCTCGGAATTGCGACTCGGCTTAACATTTCAGCGCTCAATCGTGGGCTTTTTCTGGCTGACGCTTGATGCAGGTTACCGCGTAAACTGGAGTTATGGAGTTGACCAGGGAGGAGATTTTCTCCGCTTCTTTGGTGACAATACACCGTACTTTCTGGAAACGGAGCTGCGCAATACGCCATACATCAGCGTAGGCATCAGCTACATGAGCCCGTAACTGCTTACTCGCCTTTTTTCTTGAGACGGGTCCACACGTCGGTGCGGCCAAAAACTGCGGTACCCACATATCCGCGCACCTCAATTTTGTTCTCGTCCACCAGTTCAATCTTGCAGTTGTAGGTGGTGCCGTTTTTGGGGTCGTAAATGGTACCGTCTTTCCAGATTTGGTCTTTCTCATCAAACACAAAATCTTTCAGTACCCGGTATCCTTTAAGTGGAGTTGAACGCAGCGACTTGTCGGGGTTGTTTTCATCCACGCGCGGGTTGCCTTTTTCGTCGAGCGGTTCTTTGAGCCAAACCACTTTTCCGTAGAATTTATTCCCGATTTTCTCAATTTTGATGTAACTGCGCCCGTCGCTGGGCTGCCATACTCCGGTGAGTTGATCTGCCTCAGCCTGAGCCACTGCGGTTCCGGCGAAAAGCGAAAACAAAAAAGTGATTAATGTGATGGGAAGTACAGATTTCATGGGTTTGGGTATTTGTTGTTATTCGTTGTGATGGATACTGAAACGCAATTTTCCTGCCACAGTCATGTCGTCCATGAGGTCTTCACTGATGTTTAAATCCAGCACCCAGGTGGTTCCTTCATCGTTCAGGTAGGGCACCAGGTTCATTTTTTCGGCGAGGCTGAGTTTGAATCGGGTTCCCTCAGGCAAAGGGCTGAGCGTTCCAATGGTCAAAAGACTGTGATTGTTGCTCACCACCTGCAGCAAGAGACTTTCGGTAATGGCCGCATCTTCTGTACCCATCTCCAGCGTAGCTTCCGCAATACCCACTGTTTTGATTTTGCTTTTCTCGATTCCGGTGGCCTTTGCCAACTGGTCGAGGTTCAGATTGGCGGGCATCTGAAGGGTGTTGGAGCCTTCAAACAGCATTTCGCCGGTGAGCTCGAGCAGTTCTTCGTGTTGATCGTACACCGCAGTGGTGGCGCATCCGTATAGTGTTGCCAGCGCAACGGCCAGCAAAGCTGTTTTTCTCATGGTTGATGGCTTGTTAATGGGTCGTAAAAATAACGAATCACGAGGGAGTTGGTTCTTAGTCCTCGAGGAGCATAATGGCCTCCTGCAATTCGCCTAGTGTTTTTGCATCCTGTTTTTTTTGCGCGATGGTCAATCCGCGGTGGTACACCTTCATGGCCTCGTCTGCATCGCCTGACTCTTCGAGCAGTTTGCCGAGTTGGTAATAGCTCCCCAGGTAGTCAGGGTCGTGGGCAACGAGATTTTGGAGGGTCTGGAGCGCCCGTTTCATTTCGCCGGCTTTGCGGTATTCGAGCGCAGCGGCGTAGCGCAGAAAGGAATCATCAGGGTTGGTCTCCAGCATTTCTTCAATCATGCGGAGTCTGTTCCTTGGAATGTCAGAATCGGAGTAAGTGTTTGTCATCGTAAAACAGGTTAACCTCGCTCCCGGGTTGCAGAACTTCCTGCTCCCTGAAGATAAACTCAAAGTTACCTGATTTCAGCAAATAGGCATAACTGGTTCCTTCAAACCGACGATCGAGCACCTGCGCCCTCATTTTTGATTCGCTTCCCCTTACGCTTAGTTTCTCAGGGCGAATCATGATTTTCTTTCCGGCTACCGTGCTTCCGAGTTCAACTACAGGGCCTGTTAATTTGGCAACGTACTCATTCACCGGCTCGTTGTAAATCTTTTCGAAGGGTGCTTTTTGCAGAATCTGTCCGTCTTTCATCACAGCCAGTTCATCACAAAGAGCAACTGCGTCCTGAATGTCGTGGGTAACAAGTACCGCTGCAGTTCTCGTAGTGCGAAGCAAATCGTGCACCTGTTGCCTGAGCTGGCTGCGCAGGGTAACGTCCAGGTTGCTGAAAGGCTCGTCGAGCAACAACAAACGCGGTGAAGTAGCCATGCAGCGCGCAAGTGCCAAACGTTGCTGCTGACCGCCGGACAGTGCACCGGGTTTTCGCGATTCCAACCCCTCCAGATTGGTGAGTGAAATCATCTGGCGGGCAATTTCCCGCCTGCGGGTTTTGTCTTTTTCGCGAACCCCGAACAGAATGTTGTCCATGACCGTGAGGTGAGGAAACAGCGCAAAATCCTGAAATATCATTCCGATATTCCGTTCACCGGGAGGTACCATCACCTCCTCCGAAACTACAGTGGTTCCATCTACCCGAACCACACCTTTTTCGGGTACTTCAAAGCCGGCAATAATCCGCAGCAGCGTGGTTTTGCCGCAGCCGCTTTCTCCAAGCAGACCCAGCACCTTACCCTTGTCCAGGGTGATGTTTGCTCCATGCACTGCCGGCAGCTCCTTGCCTGCAAATGACTTACTAACTCCTGTTACTTCCAGTGCAGGTATCATTTGGACTTGATAAGGTGATGGATGAGCAAGATGGGAACAATTCCCGAAACCACAATCAGCAAAGAGGCAGGTGCCGACTCGCGCAACATCTCGTCGTTGGCATACTCAAAAGCTGTGGTGGCGAGCGTATCGTAGTTAAAGGGTCTTAAAATTAATGTGAGCGGAAGTTCCTTCATCACATCCACAAAAACCAAGAGAAAAGCTGCGAGAATAGCGGGTTTCAATACGGGAATATTCACGCGAAAAAGTGTGTACAAATGTCCTTTTCCGAGCGACCGCGACGCCTCGTCAAGATTGCTGCACTGCTGCTCAAAGTTGCCCTCCAGCGGATTAACTGATACGGCCATAAACCGAATGAGATAAGCATACACCAGCGCGGCAATGGTGCCCGTAAACAGGATTTGTGTGTGCACCGAACCGAGTGCATGGGCAAGAGATTCCAGAAAGTGCTCTGCTCCGGCGGCTGCTACCATTACGCCAACGGCAATCACAGCCCCGGGAATAGCATAGCCCAATGAAACCACTCTTTTCACCAATGTGCCTGCAAGCGTCCGGTTAATCCGGCTGCTGTAGATAAATACCAGCGAAAGCACCACAATCAGCGTAGCAGCCAGTAAGGCGAGGCTCACCGAATGCCACACAATTTCACCGAAGCGGGTGCCCTCCATCCGTGGCCATGTTATCCATGAATCGGAAACAATCTTCAAGAATGGAATAAGAAAACCAAAGGCAAAAGGAACCAAACACGCTAAAGTGAAGAGCCATTTGCGGGGTCCGATTACTTTGAGCGATGCACTTTTTTTGAGTCCGGTATTGCTCGCAAAGCGCGAGCGTTGAATTCGCTTTTCAACCAGAAAAAGCAGACCCACAACCAGCATGAGCACAGCCGACAGTTTGATGGCTGCTTCCAAATCGCCCAATGAAAACCAGGCCTTGAATATGCCGGTGGTAAACGTATTGATTCCAAAATACTTTACGGCTCCGTAATCGTTCAATACTTCCATCATTACCAGAAACAAGCCCCCGGCTATGGCCGGCCTTGCCAATGGCAGGGCAATTTGGTAGAAAATGCGAAAAGGCTTGTTGCACAAGGACGAGGCAGCCTCAAATATGGATGCCGACTGCAACTCGAATGCAGCCTTTGCGGGTAGGTACACGTATGGAAATAACACCAGTCCTAGGGTGATGGAAAGCGTGCCGATGTTCATCGTGTCGAAGTAAAGTGACTGAGCTAGTTCAGGTCCACCCCATAGGTGCAGTGTTCCGTAAATAGGCCCGGTAAACGATAGGATGCCGGCATAGCTGTACGCTACAATATAGGATGGGAGCGAAAGAGGCAGAATGAGGGCCCATGAAAGCCATCCTTTTGCAGGAAAATCATATCTGCTGATAAACCATGCACTTCCTACTCCCAACACCAGCGCAATGGCACCGGTAAACGCACAAAGCAATATGGAATTGGCCGTGTACTGAAAAAGCAGGTTGTTTACAATATGCTGCCAGGCTGGTGTGCCGGGCAGAAACATGCGCAGCAACACAAGCAGAAGAGGAATGGAAAAAATGATCCCCAGCAGCACTGATGTGAGCAGCCAGCCCGGTGCCACAAACAAGCGCGTTATGCGGCGGTAAGAGGAGAGGATGGCGTTACTTCCAGCCGACACGATCAAAAATTTCTACTGCCCGGGAGTTGTGTATGCCCAATAGGCTCAAGTTCATCGTGTCTTGTTTAAACTCACCCCATGATTGAAGCAATTCTGATACAGGAACACCGGGCTTTACAGGGTACTCTGAGTTGGCCTCAGCAAAGAGCTCCTGAATATCGTCTCTGGAGAGGAATTCAAGCAACTTAACGGCATTCTCGCGGTTGGGTGCATGGGCGGTAACACCTGCGCCGCTGATGTTGATGTGCGTGCCGCGGTCGTTCTGATTGGGAAAGAAAATGCCGATATTCTCTACAGCAGCACGCTCTCCGGGTTCATCGCTCTGAATGAGTTTACCGAGGTAATAGCTGTTCACAATGGCAACATCCCCCAGTCCGGACGCAATGGCAATCACCTGATCGCGATCATTTCCTTTGGGTTTACGTGCCAGATTGTTCACAATGCCGCGGGCCCAATTTTCGGCAGCTTCGTCTCCTCCGTGCGCCACCATTGACGAAAGCAGCGATTGATTGTAGATATTATCCGAGCTTCTCACCAGGATGCGGCCTTTCCATTTTTCTGAAGTGAGGGCTTCATAGGTAGAAAGGTCATCGGGTTTCACCCTGTCTTTGGCATATACCAACATTCTGGCGCGCACAGTTTGCCCAAACCAGTAGTTTTCGGAGTCGCGCAGATATGACGGAATGTTTTGTTCCAGTTTGGGCGAGGAAACAGCCTGAAGCAGGTTTTTTGTTTTTGCCAACACCAGGCGGCCGGCATCTACAGTCACCAACAAATCAGCCGGAGATTTTGCACCTTCGTTCTCAAGGCGGGTAATAAGTTCGTCAGCTCCGGCTTTTACTACATTTACCCTGATACCGGTTTCGGACTCGAAACGGTTAAAAATGACCTGATCTACCTCGTAATGGCGATGCGAATACACATTAACCACTTGTTCGGTAGCACTTTGTTCTTGGCTTTCAGATTGGGTTTCGTTGCACGCAGCTATGGAAAATGCCAATAAGGCGATTAGGAATAAACGCATTGTATTGTTTTTTGAGCTGCAAAGATAGGGGTATGTGCAGGTTCTGAAATACCGTAATTGTGGTATGATGTAGTCTGCTATAATCGTCTTGAAATAGGCTTTGATTAGCTTGACCTGATATTTTTGGTGGAACAGTTGTTTTGGATGGCCGATTTTGAATTAAACGCCAATAGATTTCAATACGTGTTTTGCTATATTTGGCCAAAGCAAGAAGCATAAAGCCAACCAAACTCATTTAACCCCTACATGAATACGGAAGCGTTCAAGCAAATTCTGGATTGCGCAAATGAGGTTGTTCACGTTTTCGACGAGTCAGGTAAGTTGCTTTATGTTAATAAGATGGCGGAATTTCGTACTGGTGTTTCTGCACAAAGTGTTGAAAATCATTCGTATTTTGATGTCGAAACCACACTTGAAAAAAGTGAGCAATGGGCCTCGTGGCTGAAAGTCAGTAGAGAAAGAATTAATGAGACTTTCAGTGGTGAATACAGGAACCTGAAGAGTGACGAAACCTTTCCTGTTGAAATAAACATTTGTCTGGTTACCTTTGAAAACAGCTTATGGTATGTTGCTTCCGCACGCGACATTCAGGGGCGCGTTGAAACAGAACGGGCACTTGCCGAAAGCAAAGAAGCCCTGGAGCAGACAAGTAAACTGGCACGGGTAGGTGGATGGGATTTAGACCTTGTGAGAAGCCGGCTTTATTGGACTGACATGACCAAGGAGATTCATGAGGTTCCTCCTGACTACGTTCCGGATTTTCAAACAGCGGTGAATTTTTACAAAGAAGGAGAAAGCCGTGATGCTATTGTGAATGGATTGAAGGGTGCCCTGGAGGAGGGCGGACCCATGGGGGTGAAGGAAGTACAGATTGTTACGGCCAAAGGTAATGATTTGTGGGTGAGGGCGGTAGGGGATATAGAGCGCGACGAAAATGGAATCCCCATGCGAATTTATGGTTCGTTTCAGGACATTGATGACCAAAAAAGGACAGAACTTAAACTCGAAGAAAGCCTCAGGCTGCTATCCGACCTTACCAGCAATATGCCGGGTGCGGTATATCAGTTTGAAATTGAACCTGAAGGTACTGTGAAGTACAATTTCGTAAGCTCAGGAATCTCGCGCTTGTACCCAAATCTGGAGTTGCCCAACCAAGGCCGGCTTGAAGAGTTACTCGGGAAAATTGTTTCTCCGCTTGATTTTAGACGGGTGCAGTTGGCTATTTTGCATTCGGCCAAGAGTTTGGATTCGTTTCACGTAGAGTTCAGACATCCTAACCTCAAAATGCTTCGTTGGTTTGAAAGCTCTGCCCAACCTAAACGAAACGAGAAAGGTACATTGATTTGGCACGGCTACCTGCAGGACATAACAGACAGAAAAAGGCGCAGGGCAGAGTTACAGGAATTTGTGGATGTTACCGCCGAGCAAAACAAGCGGCTGCTCAACTTTACCTACATTATCTCGCACAATATTCGTTCGCATGTTGCCAACCTTCTTGGGATAATCGCCATTCTGGATGATGACAGTGCAGATGTCAAAAACCATTTTCTACCTCTCATGCGCCAGTCAGTTGCCAACCTCGATGAGTCTATCAAAAACCTGAACGAGGTAGTGAGCATTCAAACAAGGGTGGGCTTAAACATGGCTGTGGTCTCACTGCGAGAATGGGTAAACAAAACAATCATGAACCTGAGGGTTGCCATTGAAGATTCGGGCGCAATGGTTCAGAATGAAGTTGCAGAAGAATTCACAATCTACACAAACCCCGCATACATTGAGAGTGTTCTGCTTAATATTATCAGCAATTCCATTAAGTACCGGCATCCGGATCGCACCGCAGAGATCTCTGTTTATGCTTCTAAATCGGATGACCAGGTTATGATTGAGGTCGTTGACAACGGTTTGGGCATAGACATGGAAAAGTACCGTGATGTGGTGTTTGGAATGTACAAAACATTTCACGCTCACCGCGACTCCAAAGGCCTGGGCTTGTACATAACCAAAACCCAGGTGGAGGCATTGGGGGGAAGAATTCAAATGGAGAGCGAAGTGGGCAAGGGAACCCGCGTAACAGTAACATTTAAGAATCGCCATGAACCGAGTTTGGATCATCGATGATGACACAATTGCTTCAGCCATCGCAAAGCACCTTTTGGGCCGTCATCAGGCATTTGAACTGATGGCTGAGTTTACCTGTGGAGCCGACGCGGTGGATGTACTGCAAAATGGAGAAAAACAACATCCCGATGTTATTTTGCTTGACCTCAACATGCCTGTGATGAGCGGTTGGGAATTTCTTGATTTTCTCAGTGAAAACTCAGGCTTGCAATCTATTCCGGTAGTAATTTTTACGAGTTCCATAGATCCCAGAGATCGGCTGAGGGCACGGGATTATCCAGTGGTTATTGGCCACTTTGTGAAGCCTATTGATATGGGTACCCTCAATGAAATCAACAGTTTGCTTAACCGACGCTAAGCATTAGGCCTAGGGTGATTTCATGCAAAGTTCAACGTGTTTCAGGATGTCTGACCAATCGGAGGGATAAAACCACCGTACATCCAGGTTTTTTTTAAACCAGGTCATTTGCCGTTTGGCAAATCGTCGGGTGTTGACTTTTATCTTCTCAATCGCTTCCGTTTCGCTGCAATTTCCTTCAAATGCTTCGAACAACTCCTTGTATCCCACCGTTTGGAGTGCGTTGTAATGACGTAATGGGTAGAGAGCCCGGGCTTCGGCCAAAAGTCCTTGCTCAATCATGTGGTCAACCCGCTGGTCAATTCTTTGAATCAATGCTGCTCGTGGCAGGTTAAGGCCTATGGCAATGGTTTGAAAAGGTCTGGGTTTGGCTTGCCTGGTGAGAAACGAAGAGTAGGGCCTTCCGGAAACCACACAAACCTCCAGGGCGCGTATCATGCGTTGATGATTATAAAGGTCAATGCGCTGATGGGTTTCAGGGTCGAGTCGTTGAAGCTCGTTCTGAAGGTATTCGATTCCGCGGTCGTGAAAATTGGCAATGAGCTGGTTGCGAATATCAATATCCGATGGGTGCTCGTCCAGACCGTGCGTCACAGCCTTCACGTACAGTCCCGACCCTCCGGTAAGCACCGCAACCGGGTTTTGTTGGTGGATTTTATCGATGCAGCGCAAAGCATCAACCTCGTAATCGCCGGCGCTGTAGTCGTCTTTTATGCTCAGCTGAGCCACAAAATGGTGTTTGGCCAATTGCAGCTCCCCGGCAGAGGGAGCAGCCGTTCCAATAGGCATTTCCCTGAAAAACTGGCGTGAATCAGCCGATACAATTTCAGTATGAAAATGTTTGGCAAGATCAATACTCACGCGTGTTTTGCCCACGGCTGTGGGTCCCACCACAACCAATAAATACCGCTTATTTGGTTGGGAGCTCAGAATGAATCGCGGTCGCTTAACGAGTCCAGATCGTCTGAGTCGATATCATCATCGAAATCGTCAAAGTAATCGTCTTCATCTCCTTCATCACCGTCGTAATCGGTTTCAATTTCAAAGTCCATATCCTTGGAGCCCTCCTCAGGGGCGTCACCCAGAGCCATGGCTACGCGAGGGTAGGTCATTTCGTTGAGCTCCGGGCTGATTTCAACCATCTCCACAAAAAAGCCCCACATCCTCAAAAAGTCGTAGATGTAGATTAATTTTTGCCCGGTTTTGCGAATCAGTTCACCAATTTTTACCTGCCCCATGGAGTAGAGCTGGTCATCGTCGCCGTAGTTCATGTCCATGAGCGGCAGCTCTTTGCCTTTTTCCCAGTCGTCGTTGCTGAGGTAAAAAGAAGCCATCTCCTTGGCACTGAAACCAAAGGCTTCCTGAATGGCCAGATGCAGTTGCTCAAAGGTGTTTTCGGGCTTGATTTCAATGTCGCGAAAAACCTCCAGCTCAGTGTCGAGTAGCACGCGAAACTTGTAGATATTGGGCATAATGTCTTGGTAGATGGACGTGTAAAATTAACAAATGGCTTTTATCCTTGATTTTTTTTGGACGGGATTTGCAAATTTAGCTTTTCGGCATAGGCAACCATAAACCGGTATGCAGCATCGTAATCATTGGGAATATCGCCGTCGAGAATGGCATCCTTAATGGCGTTCTTAATCTGGCCGATTTCAGGCCCGGGTTTGAGCTGAAAGGTCTCAATGATCTCTTTGCCATCAATGGGGGGCTGCCAGTTTCGGATGCGGTCTTTTTCTTCAACCTCCACAAGTCGCTTTTTTACACGCTCGTAGTTTTCCAAGTAGCGCTTAACCTTGGCTTCATTTTTTGAGGTGATATCTGCTTTGCATAAAGTCATTAAATCGTCCAGGTCGTCACCGGCTTCAAAGAGCAAACGCCTCAATGCAGAGTCGGTTGCTTCTTCTTTGGTGAGGGCAATGGGCCGGAGATGAAGCAGCACGAGCTTTTGCACATACTTCATTTTGTGGTCGAGAGGTAGTTTGAGCCGTTTAAAAATCTTAGGCACCATCAAAGCTCCACGGTCTTCGTGTCCGTGAAAAGTCCAGCCGGCACCTTCAAAAAATCGTTTTGTTTCAGGCTTGGCAATATCATGGAGTAAGGCAGCCCATCTTAGCCAAAGATTGTTGCTCTCATCCGATACATTGTCAACTACCTGAAGAGTGTGGTAGAAATTGTCTTTGTGCGCTATTCCGTTTTTAACTTCCACACCATGAAGTTTGACAAGCTCCGGTAAGAACTGATCCAGCAAGCGTGTTTCAAAGAGAAGGTTTAAGCCAAGAGAGGGTTTTGGAGATAACAATATCCTGTTAAACTCAGTAGAGATGCGCTCGCCCGAAACGATTTCCAACCTTGGGCTGTTCCTTCGAATGGCTTTCAGCGCTTTGCTGTCAATTCTGAAGCCGAGTTCACTGGCAAAACGCACGCCCCGCATCATGCGCAAGGGGTCGTCTGAGAATGTGATGTCGGGGTTGAGGGGCGTTTTGAGTAGTTTCTTTTCCAGATCCTGGAGTCCGCCAAATGGATCCACCACTTCCCCAAAATCACCAGGATTGAGCGAAATGGCCAAAGCATTAATGGTAAAATCACGTCTTTGTTGATCTTCTTCGAGCGTTCCGTCTTCAACAATGGGTTTGCGGGAATGTGCGCGGTAGGATTCTTTCCGGGCTCCAACAAATTCAATTTCATATCCTTGGTAGCGGAACATGGCGGTTTTAAAATTCTTGAAAACCGTCACCTTTTCAACGCCCAGTGCTGTTGCAACCGCTTCGGCCAGGCTACTGCCGCTTCCTTCGCACACAATGTCAATGTCTTTGTCGCCACGCTCCAATAGAAGGTCGCGCACAAAACCGCCAATAACGTAAGCCTTTTCGTTGAGCTTTACAGCTTGTTCAGAAATGGTTTGGAAAACGGGGTGCCTAAGCTGGTGTGAGAGGTTCATGAATCATCTTATCACTTGAATCTCCCCGTTAAGAGCCACTTTTATGATATCGGAAGGTTGGGGAAGCATGGTTTCCTGACGTCGCAAATTTACGGCATAATCAACGCCGTCCAAAATGACCTGACCGATGTCGGAAAAACTTTTGGGTGCAGGTTGGCCGCTGATATTGGCCGAAGTTGAAACAATGGGCACATTGGCCTGCTGAATGAGCTTTTCGCAAAACACATCTTTGGCCATACGAATGGCTACTGAGCCGTCATCGCCCATCACTTTTGAAGATACTCCTTTACCGCCGGGGTAAACGATGGTGAGAGGTCGTTTGGCAACGTCCATCAAATCCCACGCAATGGCGGGAACTTCATGTACGTGACGATTAATACGGGCGTCGCGCTCAACCAAAAGAATGAGACCCATTTTATTTCCACGGTTCTTGATGTCCAGAATTTTCTGTACAGCCTCGTCATTGGAAGCGTCGCAGCCAAGACCCCAGATGGTGTCGGTAGGGTAAAGGAGTACCCCCCCCGAGCGCATGCACTCAACGGCTTTTTCTATTTCTTCTTTCATGGTGTTGGGAACTGCTTAGCGTTAATCGTTGTGGCACACTTAAAATGACCTTCCGGACATTGTCCGTGGCCGTGAAGCCCACAGGGTCGGCAATCGAGCTTCTCAGTAGTTTCAATAACATGTGATTGATCGGATACCGGCCCGAAACCAAAATTGGGCACAGTAGAGCAGAAAACTGCCGCAACCGGGGCGTTCATGGCAGAGGCCAGGTGCATGGGGGCAGAATCGTTTACGTAGTTCATAGCAGCATATTTCATCAGGGCCGCCGACTGAAGCAACGATAATTTACCCGCAAGATTCACCACATTGTTCCGTTCGCAGTCTTCCGCAATGCGGTTGCACAAATCGCTGTCCGCCGGGCTGCCCAGCAGATAGATCTTAACCTCTCGGTCAATGGTCTGACACAATTTTACCCACCCCTCTGCGGGGAACTGCTTCGTAAACCAAACCGACGCCGGAGCTACACATACAAAGGGCTGGCTTCTATATTGCCAAATTACTTGCTCGTCCTCAGCCGATACCTGTATTTCGGGTCGCGTAAGAGCTAAGTCGTTAGATACCAGTTCGAGGTTTCGTTCAATTTCGTGTTTGCCGTTACCCACTTCGTGGTTCACTTTTCGCGTGTAGCAAAACGAGAATGGATTCTTGTTGAATCCGACCTTATATCCTGCACCCGAAAACCAGGTGATAAACCCCGAAGTGCCAAACCGATGCAGGTTGAACACGGCGTCGAACTTTAATTTGCGAACCTTGGTGGCGACTTTCAACAGGTTGAGGTACTTGCCCTCTGTTTTGTCCCACACCAGTACCTCTTTCACATGGGGGTGGTGGCGCAAAAGCGACTCATTGCCTTTACGCACCAAAAATGAAATGGCAGCATCAGGATAGCGGCTTTTGAGAGCTGAAAGGATGGGCGTGGCCAATATTACATCGCCAATAAAAGCGGTTTGTATGATGAGTATGTTTTTCAATCAGACGGCAACATTGAAATCACGCAGGGCGTCGTTCAACGATGTTTTTTTGTCGGTACTTTCTTTACGCGTTCCGATAATCAATGCGCATGGAACCTGATAAGTGCCGGCAGGAAATTGTTTGGGCAGACTTCCGGGAATGACTACCGAGCGGGGAGGAACTTCGCCGCGAAATTCTTTGGGTTCACTGCTGCTCACGTCAATAATGCGGGTAGAACCTGTGAGCACCACATTGGCACCCAGCACAGCTTCCTTTCCAACTCTTACTCCTTCTACCACAATACAACGCGAGCCGATAAACGCATTGTCTTCAATAATGACCGGCGAAGCCTGCAGGGGCTCCAGTACACCGCCAATACCCACTCCGCCGCTCAGGTGTACATTCTTGCCGATTTGCGCACAAGAACCTACGGTGGCCCAGGTGTCAACCATGGTTCCACCATCCACGTAGGCCCCGATATTGACGTATGAGGGCATCATGACCACGCCCTTCGCAATGAATGCGCCGTAGCGGGCAACTGCGTGCGGAACAACGCGCACACCTGCGTCACTGTAATTGCGTTTAAGCTTCATTTTATCGTGAAACTCAAAAGGCCCCACTTCAATCACCTCCATTTGGCGAATGGGAAAATAGAGCACCACGGCTTTTTTTACCCATTCATTTACCTGCCAGCCTTCTTCAGTGGGTTGTGCACAACGTAACTCCCCGCAGTCTATGCGGGCAATGACCTCCTCAATGGCTTGTTGATATTTGGATTCTTTGAGAAGTTCGCGATTCTCCCAGGCTTCTTCTATGAGTTGACGCATGCGGATGGGTTTTGTGGCAAAGATATCTGAATGACGCTAAAGCCTGACCAGCTTATTTTGGTTACTTTGCGGCATGGGCAGAATTGTGGCCATTGACTACGGAAGAAAACGAACGGGTATTGCCGCTACCGATGATCTTCAGCTTATTGCTAGTGGGGTTACCACTGTCAGCAGTCACGATTTACTTGTGTGGTTGGGAAAATACTTTGAACAACATAAAGTAGATACCCTGGTGGTGGGCGACCCGGTTGATTTGCGTGGTAACCCTGCAGAAGTTTCGCCTCAGGTGAATGCTTTTGTAAGGTCTTTTGAGCGCAGGTTTCCCCATGTGAAGGTGGTGCGTGTTGACGAGCGTTTCACCTCCAAAATGGCATCACAGAGTATGCTGCAAAGCGGATTAAAGAAAAAAGACAGGCAAAACAAGGCGTTGATAGATGAAATCAGCGCCACGCTCATTCTTCAATCCTACCTCGAATCAGTTGGAAGGGTAGGTTAACCCTAGTTACCTGCACACCTCCTTTGTTTTTCAGTGTGGGGGCATAGTTGTAACTTTGCGTCAAATCAACAGAATGATACTTCCCATTGTACCTTACGGAGACCCCGTACTCAAGCGGCGCGCTGTAGATATTGACGAAGGTTATGACGGTTTGAATGAGCTGATTGAGAACATGTACGAAACCATGTATCAGGCTCATGGCGTTGGATTGGCGGCACCTCAGGTGGGTCTGTCTATTCGGCTTTTTGTGGTGGATGGTGCCCCTTTTGCGGAGGATGAGGAAGATGCTGAGGACTTGAAAGACTTTAAAAAGGTATTCATCAACCCCGAAATTATTGAAGAAAGCGGAGATGCCTGGGGCTTTGTAGAGGGGTGTTTGAGTATCCCGAACATCCGCGAAGAAGTGGTGCGAGAAGAGGACATTTTGATTCGGTATCTGGACGAGAACTTTAAACCGCACGAGGAGAAGTTTTCAGGATACCGGGCGCGGATTATTCAGCACGAGTATGATCATCTGGAAGGTGTATTATTTACAGATCGAATTTCGCCTTTGCGCCGCAGAATGTTGCGGGGCAAGCTCAACGACATAACCCGGGGTAAAACAGATGTGAGCTATCGCATGCGTTACCCGGTGAAAGCTTAACCAAACTTAAAATAATAAGAATGAAAACCAACATTGTAGCGTTTCTGCTTGGTGCGATTTTGATTACTGCCTGCGGAGGCTCAGCGAGTGAGCAGGAGCAAGCCAAAAATGAAATGGAGTCGCTGGCCCACAGAATTGATTCCTTGGAACAGGTTCTTTTCAGCCATGAGTCGAGGGTTGATCGGGAGGCAGCAGCTCAGCTTCTTCAGTCGTACATCAAATTTGTGGATACCTATCCGACAGATGAACGCGCACCACATTTCCTCTACAAAGGAGCTGGAATTGCGCGCGGTGTTGGGGTGCACAACCGGGCCATTGAAATGTACTTCCGCATTCTGGATGATTATCCGGATTTTGGTAAAGATCCTGAGATATACTTTTTGATAGCTTTCACGCTCGACAATGACGTAAAGGACATTGAAGGAGCCAAGGGTATGTACAACGAGGTAATTGCGCGTTTCCCGGATCATGAGTTTGCAGTTCAGGCTGAAGAGCGCCTTAAAACCATTGACCTCACCGATGAAGAACTTATTGAGCTCTTTATGCAGCGCAATGCGGAAGCCGAAGCGGGAGCTGCAGGAAGCTAGATGAAATTTAAGGCTCAGACACAGACTGTAGGATAAAATAAACGCCCTCTCAATTTTGAAAGGGCGTTTTTCATTGCTATAAGCAGTTAGTTAGCGGACTATCAGCTTAAAATTGCGCTCAAACTTTTCAGAAGAAAGATTGACCATGTACAACCCGCTGTTGAGTCCATTCAAAGCCAGTGTGTGCAATTCGTTTCCAACAAGAGTCTCGTTTCGAAGTAATTTACCGCTCAGGTCATACATCTGCATGTGCACTTCGTTTTCCAGGCCATTCAGGTTGACTTGAAAATGGGTTGTGGCGGGATTCGGGAAAATCGAAACGTTGTGAAGCAGGTGCCCGGCAGTAGAAGTAGGGTCTTCCGTTTCGAATTCTGCAACCACATCATCAATGTAGTAACGGTTGTTGTTGTTGATGGAGTAAAAGTTAACACCACCCAAGGTGTTGAAGTACATCGCTGTGGTATAAACAGGAAGGTCGTTAATGTAAACGTCCATCAGAGCAGCATCCAAATCAATATCATGAAGGACTGAAAACCACTCTCCTTCGGGATAGCTGAAAGTGCCCAAAACGGTGTTTCCGAGTTTTATGGCAGCAATTCCCGGACTGTTTCCATTTTCATTGAAGTACACATTAAAATTCCAACCAACGCCCGGCGTTTCGCTTGATTGATGGTTGTAGTAAGCAGTTTTACCGGCAGGAATCAACATGTTCCATCCAATGTTTATTGCACCAGATGAATAGTCATCTCCAAGAAGCAAAATCACATCTTCAACACCGCCCTCCGCAACGCGAAGGGAGTGAGGCGCACTCGCAAATTCCTCTTCCACAACAAAGCATTCCATACCACCTCCCGGGTTCATGTCCCAGGTTATCCATTGGTCGGTTTGTGTGGTGAGAGGACCAGGTTCATAATTGTCAAAATCATCATAGATGTTTTGACCTTGTACATTCATTGAAAAGCACGCAGCCAATGCCACGCTCAAAACAGATAATTGATTTTTCATGGGTGATAGATTTTAGGTTAATGTTCACCCAATATTAAGAAAATCAAATGATTGCGAGGGGTGTTTTGCTAGTACCGTTTGACGAACGGCATTTTTTCAGTATGATTCGATAGCAAAACCGTAGGTAACGGAATTTATAAAAGTGCTAATAACAATAGAATTACAGCCACTTCAAAGCAATCATCTTCACAGCGGCAACAGCGCATTCTACGCCTTTGTTTCCGTGCTTACCACCTGATCTTGCCCGGGCCTGGTCTATGTTGTTGTCGGTGAGTACGCCAAATATAACTGGCGCGCTGTGCTTGATTCCCACTTGCATAATGCCCTGAGCAGTGGCGTTGCACACAAACTCAAAATGGCGGGTTTCTCCCTGAATCACGCTACCCAGCGCAACCACGCCGTCTGCTCCGGCACCTTCAATAAGCCACTCGGCAACAAGGGGCAACTCAAAGCTGCCAGGTGCATAGCGAACAATGATGTTCTCTTCAAGCACACCCATTTTGAGCAAAGCCTCTTGTGCTCCTTGCAAGAGGTTGCTGGTGATTTCGATGTTCCACTCCGATACGGCAATCCCCACACGCATGCGCTCTGTGCCTTCAACGGGACTCAGGTCGTAATCCGACAGGTTTTGGTTGGAAGTAGCCACGTGGTTTATTTCATAAAAAAGGCCCGTTAAACAGGGCCTTTTGGGTATCTCGATTATCCGGCAAATGCCTCAGCACGCGCAATGTATTTGTCTATGCTGCGGGCTTCGGTAGAGTCGGGGTATTTCTTTTTGATATCCTTGTAAAGCGACAGCGCCTTGCTGAAGTTGCCAAGTTCCTCGTAAACCAGGGCAGCCTTCATCATGTAAATAGGTGCGGTAAACTGATTGGCCGAGTGGCTGGCAGCTTTCTTAAACTGGCTCAGGGCTTTTTCATAATCGCCCAACTCAACGTAGCAATCGCCGATGGCACCAATAGCAACTGCTCCGGCCACTGCATCGTCTAATTGACCTTTTCTTAAATGATCGATGGCAAGCTCGTACTCACCTTGCTGCAAATAAATCAAACCTATGTAGTAGTTGGCTACTGTTGCATAGTTGGTCAGTCGGTAATTGTCAGCGATTTCCAAAAAGCCGAAGTGGTTACCATCTCCATATAAAGCCAAATCCAGAGAATCTTGCTCAAAGTAGAACTCAGCTTTCCATATCAGCTCGGAAGCTTCCTGTTCCAATGGAAAAAGGTAGAGACGCGTAAACCCGAAATAACCGGCAAACAATACAAAAATTGCACTGGCAATGATGGTCAGTGTTTTGCGGTTCTTCTCAATATAGGCCTCTGTTTTGTCGTATGCTTCCTGCACATCCAGAATGGGTTCGTCAGAGGGCTTGTTTTTCTTGGCCATGGTTGCAAATTTGAGCGGCGAAGATAGTTAATTTTTGAAAGCGGAAAATATCATGGCCTCAAATGGAAAAAGTCATACCGGTCAATCAAGGGAGGTCATGTTTCTAGCGCAGCACGGTTACGGTACCAACAAACTCACGCACCTCTTGCGTTGAAGCTGATTGCGCGATAACCTTCACCACATAGACTTCATCGTGAACAAAGTGTGAACTTGTTCCAAGATGACTCCCATTCCATTTTTCAAAAAGATTGTCCGTAGAAAAAACCAATTGCCCCCAACGATTGAAAATTCTCATGCTGAAGTGGTCGGGATCTATGTCCTCTCCCTGAACAAAAAACAGGTCATTGATGCCGTCTCCGTTGGGTGAGAATGCATTGGGGATATACACCACAAATTCCTCTCTTACCTCGAACTCGGCACAGCCTATATCGCTGCAGCCCCATTCATTCCAGGTGTACAGACAAACAGGATAAAAGCCGGGCTTGTCGGCAAATTCAATGACCGGATCGTTTTCTGTACTTGTTCCAAATTCGTGGAAATCCCACACAAAGGATGTATGCCCGATACTCTCATTGAAAAACTGCACAGGTCCATCATAAATACTGGCAACGCGTGGGCTTGCAGTAAATCTTGATTTGGGTGAAGGCAGTACAGTAATTTCAAAGTAGTAGATGCTGTCGCAGCCACTGGGGGTTTGAAAAACATCAGCGTAGGTGCCTGATTGGGTGATAATCTGCCCTTTGAAGGTAACGTATTGCTCGCCGGAGCAAATACTATCAATAACTGTAGCAGAAAAAGTTGGTGCGATGGAAATGGTGAGATTGATAATCGAGTCACATCCATGCACGCTGGTAAATTCAAGCACGTAAAACCCATCTTGCGATATGGCGCTTCCATCCGGGCCTATGTATGTCTGATTGTCGCAAACGATGATGGTCTGATCAATGTTGTACTCCGGAAAAATGGCGAGGTTATACAAAACAGTGCTATCGCAGCCAAAAATGTTGCTGTACATCTGCGGGTAGCTACCCGCTTCCGAAATTTCTGTGCCGTCGGGCAACGTGTAGGACTCTCCCGGGCAAATTCCTACCGGAATGTTCACCTCAGAAGTGGGGTGCACGGTGAGGGTCACCTGTACGGTGCTGTCGCAACCATGAACTGATGTGAAGTTAAAGGTGTAGTTTCCGCTTTGACTCACCAGACTGCCGTCGGGCATGGTATACTGCTCTCCGGCGCAAATTACCGGATTGAGGTTGGTTACGAACGTGGGAAATACGATAAGTTCAATCGTATAAAGGGTGTCGCAAAGTCCGCTTCCGGCGGCCGCTGTATAAGTTCCAGTTTGATTCACCACCTCACCATCAGGAAGTGTATAGTTCTGATTATCGCAAATGCTGGCTTCGATGCTTACAGCAATGGTTTCGATTACATCGAGGTTCACCGTTACCGTGCTGTCGCAACCAAACTGCGTAAAGAGGTCAAATACGAATTGGCCGGAAACCTCCGTCGCACTGCCATCGGGCAGGGTGTAGGTCTCACCTTCACAAATTACAGCTTCAATGAGCGTAGATTCCAGAGGATGTACAGTTACAGTTGTGGTAATAACACTGTCGCACTCCAGCACAGTCTGTAATTCTGAAATATAATTACCGGCTTGACTCACAGTGTTTCCATTGGGCAGTGTGTAGCTTTCTCCCTCACAGATGGAAACCGCTTCATTCAAGTCGTAAACCAGTCCTACTGTGAGGTTGGTTATCACGAGCGAGTCACAACCCAAAACGGATGTGAACATGGTTTCATAGGCACCTTCCTGGCTCGTGGTGGTGCCATCGGGCAGGGTATACGATTCACCTTCGCAGATCACGGCCTCGGTAATGGTTTCAAAGTTTTGATCAATCACAGAGATGGTCACCTCATCCGAAGCCGTACACCCGTTTTCATCGGTTACTGTCAGGGTGTAAGTAGTGGTCTGCCCAGGACTGGCTATAGGTGTTGGAGAAGTCGGGTCATCAAGACTGTCTTCGGGTGTCCAGCTAAAAAGTTCTGCCGTTTGGCTGCTTCCATTGAGTGCGATGCCTGTGTTGGGGCAAATTTCAAGGTCTGTGCCGGCATCTACGTCAGGATCGGGAAGCACCGTTGCCGTTAACTCTGCGGTTTCGCTGCAGCCATTTTCGTCGGTCACAGTAACTGAGTAGGTGGTACTTTGAGCGGGTGATGCAATCACCGTGGCCTCGTTGTTCACGTTAAGCCCTGTTGCCGGCGACCACTCATAAGCCACTCCTCCAGAGGCAGTGATTTCCACAGAACCATCGATACACAGCTTGGGGTCTTCCGGCTCAAAAGTAACGACGGGTACGTCATTCAAGCTAACTGTTACTTCCGTCTCGTTTTCGCATGTACCTATCGCCCCAACCACCGAATAGGTCTGGGTGGCGGCCGGTGAGGCCTCTACGCTGGCACCCTCAGTGGCAGAAAGACCTGTTGCCGGCGACCATGTGTAGGTTTCTGCACCGCTTGCCGTGAGGGTGATACTTTCGCCGGGGCATATACCGGGTTCGGTCGGGATCACGCTAATTTCCGGTAAGCTGATGACAGTAACTGTAACAGAAACGGTGTCGCTGCATTCCTCATTTTCACCTGTAAGAAGATAGGTTTGGGTTTCTTCGGGAGAGGCAACCACAACAGGCCCGGTGGTAGTATCAAGTCCAATGGCCGGCTCCCATGTGTACTCGTCGGCACCGCTTGCTGTGATGGTGATGGACTCACCTTCACAAATGATGGCAGATGCGGGTTCAACCACCAGTTCGAGCCCAAGGCCCACAGGTGTAATCGTAACGTATCCGTGTCCGGAATTGGTTCCTTGCGAACAACCTCCTCCGGCGGGAATCAGGCTCGAACCTCCTCCACCTGCACCACCGCCAAGTGTTCCGGATGCAAAGCAGTCGCTACCGCCGCCGCCGCCGCCATATAAGCCGCCACCACCGCCACCACCGGGTCCAACATTGTGGCAAGGGTCGGTGCCGCCTGCACCGCCATTGCCCAGCGATCCTGCCTGCCCGGCGTTACCACTGGCAATCCAGGGAGGACCCCCGTTTCCGCCGGCATTTACGCTTGCGCCAAAACCACCCTGACCAAACGGGCTGTTTCCATTTGTTCCGTTGGGACACCCACCTACACCGGCCACAGCGTTGGTGTTACCTCCACCCATGCCGCCTCCGCCGCCAGCAACAATTACCCGGTTGCCCAGCGCATAAGGTTCAATTCTCACGTCCGATGCTCCGCCACCACCACAGGCAATATTGCCCGCACCATTGGCATTCGCCCCAAAACCGCCACCATTCCAGCCTGAGGCCGGACAGGCTCCCTGACCTCCCACATACACCTGAAGCACTTGCCCGGGAGTTACGGCGATGGTGGCTGTTACCACTGCACCATTACCGCCATTACCGCCACCACCCTGCGCGCCGGCTGCCACCACCTCAATCTCATTCACACACGGAGGCACAGTGTAGGTCTGCACGCTGCCGGTAAAGTTGAAGGTTGTGGTATTTTGAGCCAACAGCAGGTTCACTGCCAAAATCAATGGCAGTAAAAACAGGAAACGAAGATGCTGATTCATTTGGTTATGTGCAGGTTAGCCGCTTTTGGCTTGAGGTTCCAAGAGGCGCATGCGTTTCATCTCGTCAAACAAGGCAGTTTTACCCCCGCTTCACAAGGATGATGTTCGCACCTCTAAGACTCTTTAACCATATAAGCGTTGCCTCTGCAAGGATACTAAAATAATTTGTAGCGGTATGACGGCTTGTTAACGTGAACGCTACATTTTGGAATTAAATTTTTGAGAGCAAGGTGCCGTTTGGTGGGTGAACCTTGGTCATTTTTTCCGAGCTTTGTGGGGTGTATCTCCAAAGCCTGCAACTTGTAAACTTTAAGAACTGTCCGTCTGGAACTTTCAGCTTTGAGCCGGGTGTGAACTGCTTTGTGGGCGAGAATGGTGCCGGAAAGACCAACCTGCTGGATGCCATCTATTACCTGTCACACTGTAAGAGCTACTTCAATCCTGTTGATTCTCAAAACATTTACCACGATGCGCCTTTCTTTGTGGTGGAGGGTAGTTTTGTACTGAATAACGTAGAAGACACGGTGTATTGCGGTGTAAAGCGAGGGCAGAAAAAAGTTTTCAAGCGGGGAGGTAAGGAATATTCGCGACTGAGTGAGCACATTGGCAGGTATCCTGTGGTTATCGTATCCCCTTATGACAAGGATCTGGTATATGAAGGAAGCGATGTGCGAAGAAAGTTTATGGACGGAATTCTGGCTCAGTTTAACAGCCTTTACCTCGATTCATTGATTCAGTACAACAAAGCCTTACAGCAGCGAAATGCCCTGCTTAAGTATTTCTGGGAGAACCGTCGCTTTGACTTGGAAAGTCTGGAGGTTTGGGATCAACAGTTGATTGAAACCGGGACTGTTCTTTACGAAGCTCGTCGTGCTTTTATGGAAGCCTTTACGCCTGTTTTCAACCAAATTCATGAAAGAATCAGTGGTGGAAAAGAAGATGTTACGCTGGAGTATGATTCACAACTTCATGATGATTCATTTGAAGACTTGCTCGAATTACACAGGGATCAGGACAAGCAGCGGCAGCATTCTACTGCCGGGTTGCACAAAGACGATTTGCGCCTGAATATTGACGGTCATCCGCTCAAGAAATTTGGTTCTCAAGGACAGCAGAAAACCTTTTTAATTGCGTTAAAGCTGGCCCAATTTGCGTTTATCGCTGAAAAGAAAGATTGTAAGCCCATTTTGTTGCTGGATGATGTGTTCGATAAGATTGACGATCACCGCGTGCGCCACCTGATGGAGCTTGTGTCTGAAAACAATTTCGGGCAGATTTTCGTGACAGATACGGATTTGAAGAGGGTCCCGGGCATTTTTGAGGCCATTGGCGCACCTGGAAAAGTGTTTGAACTTCAAAAAGAATCGAAGCATGTCGAAGTTCAGTAGTAACGAGCACACTCTGAAGGATGCCATTCAACGGCTGCTGAAAACCTATGAACTGGAGCAGGGGCTTGATGAAGCGGGTATCGTAGCCTCCTGGGAAGAAGTGGTTGGAGCCCCCATCGCACGCAAAACAAACGAGCTGTTTTTCAGAGGGAGAACCCTCGTAATACGTTTGGATTCCTCCGCGCTACGACATGAACTGAGTATGCAGAAAGAGCAACTACGCACCCTGCTCAATGAGCACGCAGGCAAAGAAGTGGTGAAAGCCATTGATATTCGATAGTTGCTGCCGCTTACGTACCTATTTTTCCGGTGATGTAGCCTTCATCAAATTATAAACGCCATTTTGTACCTTGCGGCGAACCAAAACCTCAGGATTAGTTATGAGAATACCATTACTCATGGGGCTTGCAGTGATGACTCTTTCGGTCACTACATCCGCCCAGCAAGACCAAAACTACACACCGTGTGCGCACGATCACTGGCTGCATCACATACGCCAGCACAAACCCGAAAAGGCCGCTGCCATTGATGAGTTTTACCGCTATGCAGTTCAAAAAAGTCAAACATCTCAGAGGGATGATGAGGTATATACCGTGCCGGTGGTGTTTCACGTGGTGTACAACAATGCCGAACAGAATTTACACGATTCGGTGATTCATTCTCAAATAGAGGTGCTCAATGAAGACTACCGCCGCATGAATGCAGACGCAGATCTTACCCGCGATATTTTTCTGCCTGTTGCCGGAGATGTGGGCATTGAATTTCAACTCGCGGAAGTCGATCCCAGCGGAAATCCAACCGATGGAATTGTTAGGGTAGAGACCAATCGGGCTGGTTTTTCGCTCGACCTGTTTGGAGCTGAAAACACCCTCGATGAGGTGAAGTTTGCCGCAACGGGTGGTAGCGATGCATGGGATACCGAGCATTACCTTAATATATGGGTGTGCAACATTGAAGGTGGTTTGTTTGGGCAGATATTCGGTCTTGCCTATCCGCCCGATGGCGTTCCCAATTGGCCGGATGGAGCAGCGGAGCCCTCGCCCGACGTATCGGGTGTTATAGTGCACTTCACCACAGTGGGTCGAAACAATCCCAGTGCAGATCTGGATGGAGTTCCCTACAACAACCTGGGGCGTACTTGCACCCATGAGGTGGGCCATTACTTTGGTTTGCGTCATACGTGGGGCGATGCACTTCCTCTGTTTGGAGATGGCTGTGCTGAAGATGACGGACTTGACGATACGCCAAATTGTTTTGGACCCGATAATCAGGCATGTAACTACAGCGCGAACACATGTCCAGAAGATCCGCTGCCAGACATGATTGAGAATTACATGGATTACAGCCGGGATAATTGCATGAACATATTTACCCAGCAGCAAGTAGAAATCATGCGTTTGGCACTCACCGAATTTCGACCAGGATTGATTGCTTCACCTGCTTTGAGTGTGCGGGAGAACCCACTTGACCATACTTTGAAAATGTATCCCAATCCGGCCAAAGAGTGGTTGGTAATAGAACAAATTGGCGATATCCCCGTGCAAAGGGTTGAGGTGTACGATGCGCTCGGGAGGTTGATCAACGACCACGACCGAATCAATCTCACACGTGTAGAGTTGCCACTGGGGGCTCTGGCGCCCGGCAATTATTTAGTGCGCATCCATGCAGGTGAGCACTTTACAACGCGAAGTCTGATGAAATACTAGGGGCTGAGTTTAACCTGCAAGTGCCCCGGGCGACCTCTTGGTCGCCTTTTTTTTGCGTGGAAGCTCTGCGGATATCAAATTGCTCAGGTTTCTTTACCTTGTTGCACCAAACTTCAAAGCATGCACCAATCAATTGCTCCTCACTGGGAGAAGCTTACCCTTCTTAAAAACGAATGGATTGCTCAATTGGAAACCCTGCCTCAGGAGACTTGCTCGGCCCGGCTGGCTCAGGGGTGGAATATTCTGCAGGTTGTTGAGCACGTTATCACTTCCGAAACAGGTACATTGGGCTACATGAAAAAGAAAACAGCCGCCCCGTGGAGTGAAATACCATTGGCAAACGAAAATCATGTATCGAAAGGCAGGCAACTGAATGAAGCACTTAAATCTGAAAAACGCTGGAAGGCCCCGGATGTGCTTCCGGATCCTACCGGGTCACAATCATTTGATAATATGGCGAAGTATTGGGATGGATTGCGTGGAGAGTATCAAGGATTCCTAAGCGACCTCGATCCTGCCTATTTCGAAAGAACCATCTTCAGACACCCCTATTCAGGCCCACTCGATTTGTACCATACACTGGATTTTCTGTGTAACCACATTCTTCACCATCAGTATCAGGTAGAGAGGATTAAGGTGATGCTTTGAGCGGGTGCGCCGAACCTCACCACACTTATGAACTATTGTTGACAACATATGTTCAAACAATGTGAAAAACATCCATACGAAAAGTTTGCCTGGCCGAGGTTTTATACTGTCCTTTGACACGCAAGTCAACGGATTTGTTGTCGGTTTTTCAAACCAGTTGAGTGTTTTGACATCGTGCCTTCTCAAGGGAAGGAACACCACGGAGGCAACTCCTGAAGTGAAGATGCTGCCCGGTGTAAGTCGGGTGAGTTGCAAGTTCGGTTCGCCGAAAAAGCAAAGTAACATTTGCGATTGCAGCGAAAGGAGCAGGGTTCGCAAGAACCTGTTCGCATACATGTCTTCGGACATTGGCGAAAGGCTTCAAAACACAACGCCAGATACGTAGAACTTCGGTTGGACGTTGAAGACAGTAGAAAAGATGATTTGTTCACTTTGCAAACTACGGTTTGCATGAGTGATGCGGGAGTCCGTTTCTTACGATTCGGACTCCCGTTTTTTTTTGTCCGTTTTCGTCCATTACAAGAGTATAGTTGCTTGTTTTTAGCAGGCGGGAACAGGACCATTGAGTTGTTGACAATTGTTCATAACTCATGTGAAAACGAAGTGCAAAAACTCCAAAAGAAAAGTTTGGTAACTGGGCAGTAATTTCCCCACCTTTGACATGTCAAACGAGAGATAGAAGCCGGTCGAACGAGATCGGAAACTCTGAAAAGGCAGGTGCAAACGGAAAGTCCTCCTCGCGGTTGCGGTTTTCTGTGCAAGGTTGAGTTCGGCAACGACTCAATGTCCTGTGGGAATGAGTAGCGAAACACAAGACTCACTTACTTCGGTGGCTGAGTTGAAAGGGAGTTAAATCCCCGTTGCGTTGCGAAGTTTCGTTCGTGAAAGCGACGAAGCATGTTCCCGGCGAAGCACACCAAGTTGAATATCCTCAGGGATGCTCATTGTGTGGTGTGTGTACCACGATGCAAATCGTCGCCGGTTTCAGAGTAGAATGGAAAGAGGCTTCCGGGCCGAATTCCGGGCTTCGAACGGTAGTTTGAAATCAGGTTGCGCTACGGTGCAGCCACGATTAACGGGAGCTATTTCGCAAGAAGTGGCTCCCGTTACTGTTTTATGGAGTTAGCGAATAGGAAGAAAATTCAATCTGGTGGATGGCTGTGGGGCTATCGCAACACTGTAATGCTGCCCCTGAACTCATAGGTTTCAAGCGTAGCTGTGGAACCCACTTGCAGGTGATACACGTACACTTCGTCCTGAGCATAGTATTTCCCAGATGTATCGCTCCCGTTCCATTTCAGTTCAGGATCGCTCGATTCAAAAACCAATTGCCCCCAGCGGTTGAAAATGCGCAACCTGAAGTTACCAGGGTCAATACCCAATCCTTCAATGGAAAACAGGTCGTTGATCCCGTCTTCATTGGGTGTAAATGCGTTGGGGATATAGACGCTAAAATCATCGCGAACCACATAGTTGATGCATCGCTGATCGCTGCATCCCTCTTCCGACCACACCGTCAGGCAAACAGGATACACTCCGGGTTGCTGATCAAAGGTGAGTACAGGATTGTTGATGCCAAAAGTACCCCACTCGCCAAAGTCCCACTCAAGTGAGTCGGCATTTAGACTTTGATTAAAAAACTGCACCTGTTCGTTGTAAATGGTAGATTCTTGAGGAGATGCTCTGAAATCGGCAATTACAGGCGGAAGTACTTCAAGGTGATGATTCACAATGCTGTCGCAGCCATTGCTGGCAGGAAATATCTGAATGTAGGTGCCGGAGCTGGTGTAGTTGTTCAATCCAATGGTGTAAACGTCACCGTCGCAAATCTCGGCAAAAACATCCGTCAATACATTGGGCGTGATAGTGAGCGTAAGTGTAGCACTCACCTCACAACCCCAAACGTTGAAACCTTCGTGCTGATACACCCCACTTTCCGTGTAGGCAGTTCCAAACCATGTATAGCTGCCGCACGCGCTTATCTCCGAAGTGATGTCTTCTGAGAAGTTAATGGTCAGGTCGAGAATAATGGTGCTGTCGCAGCCTGCTTCATTGCTCAATACAACCGAATGCACGCCACTTTGCACATAGGTTTCTCCGTTCAGCGGCCAGGTATAACCATCGCACTCTGAAATTTCCAGCACTGTTTCGCTGGCCTGTAAAACTTCCAAAGTGAGTGTTGCAGGCTCACTACAACCTTCGCCCGAAGGTGTGAACGTGTAAGTTGTTGTTTGCAGATTATTGATGGCCGGAGACCAGGAGCCAGCTACACCATTTATTGAAGTCACAGGCAGGGCAGGAATATCATCACCTGCACAAAAAGGCCCTTGCACATCGAAAAGAGGTATTACGGTTTCTTCTATTTCTATGGTCAATGTTGTGGCAGTAGCACATTCACTCCCGGTAGGGGTAAAAGTGTAGGTGGTTGTTTCTGCATTGTTTAGGGCAGGAGACCAACTGCCGGAAAATCCGTTCAGGGATGTGGTTGGCAGAGCCGGTATATTCGCACCCTGACAGAAGGGACCCACATCAGCAAATTCAGGTTCTGTTGGTGCAGCAATCTCGATGGTAAGCGAAGTTTGAGATGCACATTGCCCCGCGCCGGGGGTAAAGGTGTAGCTGGTAGTTGCTGTGTTGTTCACTGCCGGCGACCAGGTTCCTGTAATTCCATTGTTGGAAGTGGTAGGCAAAGCAGGAATGTCAGCACCCTCGCACCAGGTGTCGGGTTCGTCAAAAAGTGGAGTGGTTTCGGGGCTAATTATTATATCAACCGTAGTTGACTCTGCGCATTGCCCCGGGTCGGGAGTGAAGGTGTAGGTAGTGGTTGCGGTATTGTTAACGGCAGGAGCCCATGAGCCGGTAATGCCATCGTTGCTAATAGCGGGCAGAGGGGGAATATCAGAACCCACACAATACGCCGGCGGTGGTGTAAAGGAAGGAGTAGTTTCGGGCTCAATTTCAATGACAAGCGTTGTATTCACAGCGCACTGATCCGGGTCAGGCGTAAAAGTATAGGTGGTGGTTGCCGTGTTGTTGATGACTGGTGCCCAGTTGCCGGTAATGCCATTGTTGGAGCTTGTGGGCAAGTCCGGAATATCCGAACCCGTGCAAAAAGGGCCTGCCTCATCGAATACGGGTTCTATTTCGGTGTCGATTACAACCTCCAAAGTAGTGGTGGTTGCACATTGACCCGCGTTGGGGGTGAAGGTATAGGTAGTGGTTGTTGTGTTGTTCATCGCGGGCGCCCAGGTTCCGGTAACACCGTTATTAGAGGTGGTTGGCAGCGCAGGGATGTCCGAGCCAAGACAATAAGGCCCTGCAGCACTGAATGCAGGCTCCTGTGCCTCTACAATGGTTACAGTGGTCTGGGCAGTCACTTCTTCGCAACTACCAAAAGCCGGTATGGTATAGGTGATGGTGTATGTGCCTCCTGAGCTTTGGTCGGGAGTAATTTGACCGTTGCCGGGGTTGATGGCAAGGCCGCCCGGTTCGGCTGTGAAGGTGCCGCCTGTAAAGTTTTCAGTGCCTTCCAGAACTACGTCCTGAGGAGGTGCTTCTGACGCACAGAGTTCGGTGTCGGGATAACTAATAGTGGCGGTAGGGCAGGGATCTACGGTTGCCCCCACAAAATAGGGGCAGTGCAGGCTGTGCGTGCAGCCAAATGGAACGTTAAAGGTGTAGCAGAAAACATATGAGTTTCCCGGTACTACCGGCGAAAAGGTCAGGCTCGTCAGTGAACCGGTTTGAATCGGTGCCCCGCACGTGATGTCGTATAGCGCCCAGGAAAAGTTCGTAACATTTCCCGCGCCGCAATCTGAGGTGATGATGACGTTGAAGCTCACGCTGGTTACTGTGGCTGTAAAAGAGTTGCAGAAAGTGTTGAGTGAGCCTGAGGCCAATGGAGGAAAAAACTCAGGAGTTTCACAGTCTTCTACCACTTGTGGAATGGTGGGCTCAGTTGCATAGCCCAATGCATCGCCGCAAGGATCTTCACAAGTTGGGCAGAGCTGATTGTCGCCACCGCCACCTCCACCCGACAGACAGTTAACGCAAGCAGGGTTAGTGGCTGCAATGCCAGCGCAAATAGCATCCCACGTTGTGACGCAACAGAATATGTCAACAGCGCAAACAGCAGTTTGACAAAGTATGTCGGACGGAAAGCCTGCCCCGGTCTGAGCTTGGTCGCAAAAAGGTTGCGCCTGCACATGATTCACGCTAACCGTTGCAATGCTTAATAGCATAGCCGCCAGCACGTTGCGGAGAGAAGCAAAGCTAAGTATTGAAAATTCAAACAGTTGCACGTATTGGTTTTGCGGTGGTTTCTGTCAGGTTCAGGCTGAAAGAGATGCGGGCATCTTTCTCTGCCTTGCAAGATGCAACTTTTTTCTTATGTACCCAATGACGGCGAAAAAAACTCTAAGGTTGCATGGGGTATCAATCATTACATCGTGTCGTCCTCTATGTTATTGGAGTGTAATCAGGGGGTGGTTAAAAGGTGACGCATCGTGCTGAATACATGATAAACACAAAATCCTAAGCCTTTACTTTCAACCTGTCTTTGTGGAAAATTATGGAGCGGCGGTTCAGTAACCCATCCTAAATGAAATACCTTTCACCCAAATCAAGAACGTTCTCTTCATGGTAAGGAAGTCATCCGCGCGGAAGAAAAAAGCTGGCAACGAAGAGCCCGGGAAAATCTTTGTGATAGATACCTCGGTTATTCTGTACGACAGCAATGCAATCAATAATTTTGATGAACACTCCATCGTAATACCTATTCAGGTGTTGGAGGAGGTAGATAACTTCAAAAAAGGCAACGAAACCAAAAACTTTGAGGCACGCGAGTTCATCCGTTTTGTAGATCAGGTTGCTCAAAATCAACTTATCAACGATTGGGTGCCACTAAACGGTGCCGGAAAAGGCAAGTTTAAAGTTGCACTCACCCACGATGTAAAAGGTGTTGATGCTGTGAGAGTCTTGGGCGACAAGAAGTACGACAATCAAATTTTAAATTGCGCGCTTAGTACCCAGGAGGCCAACCCCGATAAAAAGGTGATTTTGGTATCCAAGGATATTTGCCTTCGGCTTAAGGCCAAGGCCCTGAACATTCAGGCTGAAGATTACGAAACGGGCAAGGTGAAGGATGTATCCAAGCTTTATAAAGGCCACCAAAGCATTGATCGCATCTCTGAAACACTCCTCGATAGCCTCTTTAACAAAGGTTTTGGCGACCCTGAACTTTTGCCCAAAAAGGTTAAGCCGGTTGCCAATGAATACTTTGTGCTGCGAAATGCCAAAAAATCTGTTCTGGCGCGATACGATGCCCTGGAGCAAATGCTGGTGCGTGTAAAACCTGAGCCGGCTTTTGGTATCAAGGCCCTCAACGCTGAGCAAAGTTTTGCGCTGGATGCCCTTGCAAACCCCTCTATTAAGCTGATAACCATCCAAGGTAAAGCAGGAACCGGAAAAACCCTCCTCGCACTTGCAAGCGCCATTGAGCAACGCAGAGACTACAGGCAGATTTTTGTGAGCCGTCCCGTAATACCTCTTAGCAACAAGGATATCGGATACCTTCCCGGAGATATCAAAAGCAAACTCGACCCCTACATGCAGTCTATCTGGGATAACCTGAACTACATCAAAAGTCAGTTCAGAAATACCGATAAGAACGTGCAGCGAATCAAAGAAATGGTGGACAACGAAAAGATAGCCATTTCGCCTTTGGCGTACATTCGCGGACGAAGTCTAGTAAAGATTTTCTTCATCGTTGATGAAGCCCAAAACCTCACTCCTCACGAAGTGAAGACCATCATCAGCAGGGCCGGTGACGATACCAAAATTGTGTTTGCCGGAGATATTCACCAAATCGATACACCCTATCTTGATTCTGAGTCAAACGGCCTGTCGTATCTGATTGATAAGGTAAAAGGCAGTCCGCTGTTTGCCCATATTGCCCTTGAGAAAGGTGAGCGGAGCGATTTGGCCAATCTCGCCAATGAGCACCTCTAGAAAATGCTATTTTTGCGAACCTTCAACCCAAAAAACCAAAAAATGAAATCTCTGTTCTTACCCGTAATGCTGGCCGTTTTTCTGATGGCAGCATGCACAGAAACTCCTGAAACCAAAACTGAAGAAAACACTGAAAAACCTGCAACCATGACTGAAAAAGACGCAAAGCCTGAAGGCGAGCAATCCATATCTGTTCCTGCTCAAGAGGGTATGTATGCACAAATCACCACCAACCGAGGGGTGATTCTTATTCGCCTTGAGTACCAACGTACCCCCATGACCGTAGCCAACTTTGTAGCTTTGGCCGAGGGAAAAATGCCCAACAAAGCGAAGCCCGAAGGAGAGCCTTTTTACGACGGGCTTCTTTTCCATCGAGTTATCAGCCGGGCCAATGGTCAGGATCAGGATTTTATGATTCAGGGTGGTGACCCCGAAGGACGCGGAACCGGAGGCCCCGGATACCGTTTTCCCGATGAATTTCATCCGGAGTTGCGCCACGATAAGCCGGGTATTTTATCCATGGCCAATTCAGGACCGGCTACCAATGGGAGCCAGTTCTTCATTACCCACCTGCCTACACCATGGCTCGATAACCGTCACTCCGTGTTTGGGAGTGTAATTGGCGGAATGGATATAGTGATGAACACTTTGCAGGGCGATGTGATGCAAAAAGTTGAAATCATCCGAATCGGTGATGAGGCAAAAGCTTTTGATGCCCTGGCTGTGTTCAATGAAAAGATGGGCGCATAGGCCAAATAACATAAACCCGCTTGAAGCGTTCTGTTTAAAACCTGGTGTCATGAAAATCCTGCTATCCACTTTTTTTACAGGCTTTTTTGCTGTGACTGCCTGGGCCCAAACCGGCAATATGTTTCCTGAATTATCGGGAGAAACCCTCTCGGAGGAGGTACTTACCATTCCGGATGATACCCGCGGCAAGTACACACTTGTTGGATTGGCTTCGAGCGAAAAAGCCGAGGAATTCCTAAGAGGATGGTACGAACCGGTGTACAACAAGTTCATCGCAAAAACCGGAATGTTTGATGACATGTTCGACGTGAATGTGTTTTTTGTGCCCATGTTTTCCGGAAGCAAGAAGATAGGTAAGGGAAAGGTGATGAAGAGCATGAAAGAAAGCAAGAATACAGAGCTTTTTGATCACGTGCTCTTTTACGAAGGACAACTCAAAACCTACCAGGAAGCCTTGAGAATGAGCAAAACGGATTTACCTTATATTTTTCTGCTCGATCCCGATGGGAACATTGCTTATTCAACGTCGGGTTATTACAATGAGCGTAAAATGGATGCCATTGACGATATCCTCATTCAGTAACCGTGTGTACCCTCACTTTTGCTCCCTTAGGTACTAAACAGGTTATCACTATCAATCGTGATGAAGCCCCTGAGCGCCGCGCTGACGATCCCGTTATACGTGAGCGTTCCGGAAAGCAGTTGTGGTTGGCTCCCGAACCCGTTTCCGGCTCAAGTAACGTGGTATTCGATATCATCAACCATCGTCTGGTCGTCCTGCTGAACGGTGCTTTTGAATCACACGAACATAAACCTCCGTATAGGTTGAGCAGGGGATTGGTGATTCTCGACAGCTTCGATTACGATTCTCTGGGTGCCATGAAACGCTTATACGACTTTACAGGTATTGAGCCTTTTACCTTACTTGCTTTTCAAAAAGGAGCAACGGAGGAAATGAGATGGGACGGAGAGAAGGTTCATTACACCGACCCTGCAGCACACCAATTTACCATTTGGTCTTCGGCCAAATTGTACCCGGCCGAAGTCATTCAAAGCCGTGAGGAGGCTTTTGCAGATTGGCTGAAGAAAAATCAACGCATTTACGCACAGCAACTGTTTGATATGCACCAGCGCGAAGGCGACGATAGCCGCGGGCCCGGTTTCAGAATGAACTACGAGGATTTGGTAAAAACAGTGAGTATTACTCAGTTTACTTTAAGTGGAAACAGGGTGGCTTTGCGATACCTTGATTTGATGCGGAGGCCGGCTCAACTCATGGAGCGCGTTTTTTAATCTGATCCATTGAAAAGAGGTTCGGTCGGTTTTTCAACTAACTTTGCGTGAAACCAAAAGTGCAGATCTATGCGTGATGCTTACCTCATTTCGAACTTTGGCGGACTTTTGATGGCCATGCTGTTCATGTTTCCGGCAAATTCGCAGGCACAGTTATTCGATGACATGAAACCCCGGGAAACCATTCTCGACTCGAGATGGATGTATGGGTTCAACATAGCGGCGGTTGCTGCCAGCTACAGTTTCGGTACGAGCACCACTGATGCGGATATCCCTATAGGTGAGCGCTTTGACGAAACTACTATGCCTTTTGGTTACCGCGTGGAGGGCTATCTGTTGTACAACGCCAACTTTTTGTATGTGGGGCCAGTTGTGAGTTACGAACACCTATATGGTCGCAATCGCTCATTGATGGGTAATGATTTTTCCTATAGCATTGGAAGTGCTCGCTTTGGTATTCATGCCGAGTTTCCCTTGCTGACATCCTCGAGCGGTGCGATATACATGTCGGTAGAGGTGGGTGGATTGGCGTTGATTGATGACGGCACCCTGATGGGCACAGGCCAGGCACCCGTGTTGATGTACGGTGGTTACGGCATCGGCTATCAAATCAACCTAGGTGAACACAGCAGCCTTAATATTGGTTTTACACTCGATTACACCAGGTTTAGAAATGATTGGAACGGCCTCCGACTCACACATAGTCTGTTTCCCTTCGGACTTAAAACTGGTCTGAGATTTGGTTAAAGCAGAATTTGAACAACGAAAACTTTAAACATGAAAGCAATTTTGTCTCTTTTCTTTTTGCTCGCTATGGGCGCTATGAATCTGGCTCAGGCGCAAGACACCCAAAAAGTGGATGCCGAACAGATTGTGGTGAGGTTCTATGAAACCGGTGCACTCGCTCCGTCAGAGGCTGTTATTTCCTATAGTGACGGCACCCATGAAGTGGTTGATATGAAAAGCCTCACCGGTCGCACCAAAAACTGGGAGGAAAACGCAAAAATCATCAATGAGGTGCTAAACCGCTTGCGAAAGCAAGGTTACACGCTTATTAGTTCGGTAGGAGGTGGTCCTGATATGATGCTATCCACCTATGTTTTCCTGAGAGATGATCTGGTGAAATAGGACTACACAGCCACCACACTTTGGAGCGTCATTCGCATGGCATCCATTCCGCGTTTTTCAAGAGAATCCTCCACGTAATTAAAAGTTGAAAGAATATCGGGTTGGCCGTTTACCACGGCTACATCGTGCTCAAAATGGGCTGATGGCATGCGATCTAACGTAACAATGGTCCAGCCGTCTTCCAATTGGAGAACATCTTTCGTGCCCAGGTTCACCATGGGTTCAATGGCAATCACAAGGCCTTCCTGAATTTTCTTACCCCGTCCTCTTTTTCCGTAGTTGGGAACCTGAGGGTCTTCGTGCATTGAGGTTCCAAGGCCGTGCCCAACCAGTTCTCTTACAACGCCATAACCTTCTCGTTCTGCATGCTCCTGGATGGCTGCTCCAATGTCTCCCAAGCGTCGTCCTACACGCGCCTCGTGGATGCCGAGATAAAGGCTCTCTTTGGTAATGCGTAACAGTTTTTTCACCTCCGGGCTAATTTCTCCGATGGCAAAAGTGTAAGCGTGATCGCCGTAATAGTCGTTGAGAATCGCTCCGCAGTCAACCGAAACAATATCCCCCTCTTTAAAGGGTGTTTTGCAGGGAATTCCGTGCACCACCTGCTCGTTTACCGACATGCACAAGGTGTTGGGAAATCCGCCAAAGCCCAAAAAAGCTGGCACTGCCCCCTGATCGCGAATATACTCCTCTGCCATTTTATCCAGTTCAAGAGAGGTAACTCCGGGCCCGATGCGCTCTGCCACCAAACCCAATGTGCGTGAAACTACCTGCGCGGCAGCCCGCATAAGTTCAATTTGTTCAGGGGTTTTGTAGTGAATCATTTCTTTTTGAATAGCTTGTCAAAAAATGAGCGATTGGATTTTTTGTAGTTGTGGTGTGCGGCCTGGTTGCGCAACTGAAGGTCAGTACCGCCATCGCCCGGGTGAATCATTTGGTAGATTTCGCCCCAACCTATAAAGCCGCCTACGTTTCTGTCGTCTATAAACAGATCGGCGTTTATTTTTCTGCTCACCCTAGCGTCTTCAAACACTTCTTCGGGGTAACTCTTGTTCACCGCGTAAAATTCCAGTCCGTTTTCGCGGCAGTACTCCACCGCATCGTCGAGGTATCTTCCGGCTCTGAAAGTCCACAAAATGAGTTTGTGCCCCTTGGATTGCAGCTTTTTAAGCGTATCGAAGGCAAACAGCATTTCAGGTCCGATATCGGGGTATTTGTGCTCTACTATGGTGCCGTCGAAATCAACTGCAATGGTGAGCGAATCTTCTCCGATAAGCATGTTTTCTGTTGTTGATGGGTACAATTGAGCGCAAAAGTAAATAGTTTAGGGTCAAGTTGCGGTGAATAGTTGTAACAGCTAGAAAAACATCGGTATGTGATCGTGTTTTGAGGTTTGATTTCAACCTGTTCTGGCTGCGGGTGTGCAACTTTACCGGAATTTGTGAGTCATCAGAACAACCAACCCACATAACATGAAAACCAATCCAGTAATCCTCACTACCGCCCTGCTTTTCAGCTTAGGTACAGCAATGGCTCAATGTCCTGACACCCTTACCGTATGGCAAACCGGTTGCGGACAGGTAGAGGCGAGTATCAATCATTTTGGCTCCACCGGAAATCTCATTTGGACATGGGGCGACGGCGAAAGCAGTTCCGCTGTGAATCCTGCTACACACCAGTACGATGCACTCGGAACCTACGAAATCTGTGCCCAGGCATGGTCGTCTGGCTGCCCGCAAGGTGTGGAACTCTGTGTGCTTTTTGAACTGGAGCAATGCCCCGAAGATTGTGGGCTGAGTATTTCAACCGTTTCACAGGAGAATGGCCTGTTAACCCTCATGGCATCGGATTTTCCGCAGGATGCGATGGTTCATTGGGAGCAGAACGGTGATATTGTAAACATTGGTGATCAGACCACCTTTGAACTTGAGTTTGGGAACAATGAGATTTGCGCCTACTACGAAACTCCTGAATGTCCGCAAGGTGTATTTTGGTGCAACAACTTTTTCTTTCAAAACCCGGACTGTCCAACCGCCATAGAGGCACAACAAGTAGGCTGTGATGTGTTTAATTTATCGCTGGTTGGTGGTTTCAGCGGCGCAAGTGTGCTGTGGAGTGTCGGTTCTGATGTGATTGAGGGCGATACCGAGCTTAACGGTGTACAACTCTCACCTGGAAACAATCAAATCACAGCTTTGTACAACCACCCGGATTATCCCTTATGTGATGACACCCAGCTGAGCTTGAATGTGAGTGCTTTGCTCTGTGACAGTATTTGCGAATTGGAATTGGTTCACACATGGGTGAGCCTGAATCCAATGGTATTCAGTGCTTTGAATTACGACCCTGGTGCTTTGGTTACATGGACCGTTAACGGTAATCCGGCGGGTACAGGACACAACTTTACGCTCTCCAGCCAGGTTCCAGGTGGCACTTATACAGTTTGTGCAAGCTATGACTCTGAGTACTGCGATGAGGTCATAGAAGAATGCGCCACGATTTCGCTTCCCAATTGTCCTACCGGCATTACAGCCGAGCAATTATCCTGTGGAGTGTACGAGCTTACGCTGGAGAATGCGCAGGAAGGTTCTACCATTCAATGGAGCTACCCCGGCAATAGCTTTGAATCTAACGCCACCCCTCAAATTGTGATTCTTGAGGAATGGTTTAACGTGATTACCGCTGTGTACAACAATCCTGACAACCCTGAATGTGATGGCTCTATCTACAGCCAGTTAGTAATTCACACCAGTTGCGACACGGTGTGTAGCTTGGATGTGGACATGATTCAAGGCGTTGAAGGTGATATGTTTATTGCCTCTGCCGGACAGGAGGATGCTGTGATTGAATGGTCTATTGGTGGTGAGCCGGTAGCTTTTGGCGACACGCTCAATCTCGATTCCTTATCGCCCGGTCAATACCTGATTTGTGCGGCGTACGAAACACCGTTCTGTCCGGAGGGTGTGCTCTGGTGCGATACGTATGTGGTGAGCGATGACGATTGTCCTTTTGAACTCATTGTGGAAGAGGGTGATGAATGTGGTTGTTACGATTTTACGATTGGGCCTTCCGGGGCTGGAGGGGCCTACATGTGGAACATGGGTGATACATCATTTGTATCATTAACCCCAGGTGTATCTTACTGCTTTGTGCCCGGTTTTCAAACTGTTTATGTGCAGATCATGGGCAGCAATTTTCCTGACTGTGAAACGAGTCCGCTCGTGCATCAATGGCAGGTTCCCGATTGCGATGAGCCCACATGCCCTGCCGAACTGTTTGTGTTGGAGTTAGAGGATTGTGGCTGTTATATGTTTACTGTGAACCCGCCAAATATTGGAGGAAGCTATATGTGGAATCTTGGTGATACGAGTTTTGTCAGCAGTCTTGCCAGTCATATTCAATGCTACGAACCAGGTTTTCAAACTGTGTACGTTCAGATTTTGGAAAGTGATATAGCGGATTGCGAGATGGCTCCGCTTGTTCATCAGTGGGAACAAATAGATTGTGATGGATGTTCGCTGGGCCTGACTTTTGAACACCTCGGAGGAGGTTTGTTCGAGTTTCAAGCCTCTGTATATGGATCGAACGCGCCGCTGTGGTGGGACTTTGGAGATGGGTTTACAACCGAAACGGGCAATTGGTCAACCCAACACATTTATCTTCCCGGAAACTACACAGTATGTGTAATAACTACGGATACAGTATGTCCCGAGATCCTGGAGGCCTGTGTTGAGTTCACTGTTGAAGATTCTGTTGAATGCTTCTGGTGGGGTGGAATATGGGGTACTACTGCAGCCTCGCCTCCTGTGACCTTTGACTTTCTTTTCTCTAACGAAGCTGGCGATGAAGTCGGTTTTTTTACCTCCTGGCTTGAAGGAGACTCCATTTGGTTTGGCGGAGAATGGTGCCTGCTGCCGGGTTGTTATCATTTGATGGTAAGCAGCGATGTTCCTCTCACCCCTGAAATGATTGAACCCGATTTGTGGATGATATTGCCAGACGTGATTCCCATGAATATTAACTGGCAGGATAACGACAATCCTTTTGAGTGGGAAGCATGGCTGGAGATCCTCGTCGAATGCGAAGATCCTTCGGTGGGTGTGCAGGAAAACCCCCTTGATGTGATCCGCGTCTTTCCCGTGCCAACCCGCGATCTGCTGCAAATTGAATTATCCGGAGTGGACGGGGTAGACTGCATTTTGTTCAACGCGGTAGGTCAACCTGTTTTAACCCGTGTACTCCGCACCAATGATCGAATTTCATTGGCTCATCTCCCTGCTGGTCTGTATATCATGCAGTTCAGACACAATGACCAGGTAAAGACATTCAGTATTCCCGTACTGAATTGATTGATGTTTCATGAGTCAAAAAACTCCGCAGCTTCCCTCTGCGGAGTTTTTTTGTACAAAAGCCGTATTTTCAGACCCAATTAACCAAACAATGGGAGAGAAAAGCGTATCAACCAAAACCTCCGCTGCGAGCCGTAAGCGGTTTCTGAAGTATCTGCTCAATGATGTAGAAGCACTGGATTACATGCTCCGCGAGGGCATGATTGAATCGGGTGTGCAACGCATCGGTGCCGAGCAGGAATTTGCGCTGGTTGATAAATACTTCAAGCCATCCAAAAACGGTCTCGAAATTCTTCAACGCGTGAATGACCCGCATTTCACCACGGAATTGGCTCGGTACAATCTCGAGATCAACCTGGACCCATTTGATTTGCAGGGTAAATGCTTTTCCAAAATGGAGCGGCAGTTGCGAACGTTACTCAACAAGGCCGATGATATTGCTGGCAAGTTCAATGACCACGTAATACTTACCGGAATCTTGCCTTCCATTGATATCAGATCGGTACAGATGGATTTTATGACTCCCAACCCCAGGTATTATGCCTTGGGAGATATCATTAAAGAGCTTCGTGGTCAGGATTTTGAGTTGAATATACTCGGTGTGGATGAGCTTATTCTTGCACATACCAACATTCTGTTTGAGGCTTGTAATACCAGCTTTCAGTGCCATTTGCAGGTAAGTCCCGAAGAATTTGTAGATCGCTACAACTGGGCTCAGATGATTTCGGGTCCGGTGATGGCTATGGCGGCTAACTCACCTTTGCTCTTTGGTCGTCAGCTCTGGAGCGAAACACGTATTGCACTCTTTCAACAGAGCATAGATATGCGAAGTAAGGGTTATCACCTTCGTGAGCGGCAGCAGCGCGTTTCATTTGGTAACGACTGGATATCAAGCGTAACCGATATTTATAAAGACGATATCGCTCGCTTTACGCTGATATTGACCAATATGGCTGAAGAGGACTCGCTTAAAAAGCTGAGAAACGGTGAAATTCCAACCCTGAGCGCCCTGCGATTGCACAACGGAACCATCTGGAAGTGGAACCGCCCCTGTTATGGAGTGGGTGGCGGAGTGCCCCATCTCAGGATTGAAAACAGGTACATTCCTTCCGGCCCCACCGTAATCGATGAAATGGCCAACTTTGCTTTTTGGGTGGGCTTGATGCAAAACATGCCCAATGAGCTGAAAGGAAACTGGCACAATCTGGATTTTGAAGATGCCAAAGAGAATTTCTACAAAGCCTGCACAACCGGAATCCAAAGCGGTATGGTGTGGAATGGGAAAATCGTAGCTACCAAACAGCTTGTACTGGATGAGCTTGTACCAATGGCCCGCGAAGGACTCCGGAAAACGGGTATCGATATGGATGACATTGATCGATATCTTCAGGTAATCAGCGAGAGGGCAGAGGCCGGCCAAAACGGTAGCCGCTGGATGGTAAAGAGCTTTAGAAAGCTGAAAAAAGAATTTGGCCGCGATGAGGCCATGGTAAAACTTACCGCTGCCATGCACAAACAGCGCCTGACCAAAAAGCCGGTGCACACCTGGAAAACCGCCGATGCTGCAGCTGTGCGCAAAATAGACATGCAATACGACTGCGTGCTCAATGTAATGACCACCGACATCATCAGCGTGCAGGAAACCGACCTCGTAGATTTGGTTGCCAGCATCATGGAGTGGAGGAATATTCGCCATATACCGGTAGAAAGCGCCCGGGGTGAACTGAAGGGAATTATTACGCGCAAACATATTGAGCAATACAATAGTGATCCCAAACGGAAAAAGATGGCCATAGCTGCCGATATCATGCAAACCAAAATCACCTCGGTAGAACCTGAAGCTGACGTGAAATACGCCATGCTTCTGATGATAGATGAAAAAATCAGTTCTTTGCCCGTGGTTAGCAATGGCCAGTTGGTTGGGCTGCTTACCGATTCGGATACTGTTGATTTGTGGGACAAACTAAAGAACAGAAAGGGGTAGCGAAGGGTGCCGGAATGACTGGGGAGCGAGTGAATGACCGGCTTATTTTTTCGCGAAACACCTTGCAAACACACCCCACGGTGGTTTTCTTCGCCGGAATTCACGGTAACGAACCCGCTGGTGTGCTGGCGCTGGAGCGAATCGCGAATTGGCTTCCGGATGAGGTACAAGGAAACATTTATGCATTTCGCGGTAACCTGAGAGGACTGGCCCAAAAGCGCCGTTTTGTGCGCTACGACCTGAACCGGATATGGGGGCAGGAGCAGTTCAATATTGTGAGAAATGCCCCGATTGAAGAACTTGAGGATGAGCTTTTAGAACTGCGCGAACTGCTCAATGAAATTGACGCCATTCTGCATAAGCACGGAAAAAGGCCTGTGGTTTTTATGGACTTACACACCACTTCTGCAAAGAGTTGTTCCTTTCTTCCTTTTAATGACGCTTTGATGAACCGGGCTATTGCAGAGCGTTTCCCGGTACCGCTGATTTTGGGTATCGAGGAGTTCTTGGACGGTGCTCTCATGAGTTACATCAACGACCTGAACCATCCGGCCCTTGCTTTTGAAGGCGGTCAGCACGATGACCCCGCGGCCATTGATCAGCATGAGGCATTTGCAAAACTGACGCTTCACCACCTCAAGATATTTCAGCTGGACACAACTGAAAAAGCGAAATGCGAAGCATTGCTTACACCTCCACCCAAGGTTCAAACAGGTTTTTATGAGATTTTGCATAGACACCTGATACCCACCGGTGCAGAGTTCATCATGGAGCCTGGCTATGAGAACTTCGATTTCGTGGAACTCGATGAAGCATTGGCCACGCAGGACGGCCGTGTTGTTTCGGCACCCGTTTCGGGTCAGATTTTCTTACCGCTCTATCAGCCCGTGGGAGAGGATGGCTTTTTTATAGGGAGACCTGTTTCGGCGATTTGGTTGCGCCTTTCAGCCCGACTCAGAAAATGGCGCTTTCAGCGCGTTTTGGCAGCATTGCCGGGAATCTCACCGCACCCCACACGCCCCAGGTGCTACCTCGTAAATCACCGCGTCACCCGAATTTTGAGTAGGGAAATCTTTCACCTGCTGGGATTTCGAATCAAGCAACTGGAGGCAGAAAGATGGTTGTTGATACAGCGGGATTGATGCGGCGTTCAGACAGCTTTGCTCTGCTTTGCGAGTGCCCAAATTTTTGTTTTTTTACGCGGTGTTTGGCGAAACCGCGACACCTCTGAAACATGCTGTTTAACTCTTTTGATTTTGCCGTATTTCTGCCTCTGGTGTTCCTTCTTTACTGGGCCATCAAGCCCTTCGGCATCAGGCTGCAAAACATTTTTCTTGTAAGTGTTAGCTACTTGTTTTACGGCTGGTGGGATTGGCGCTTTTTGGGTCTCATCATTTTCAGTACGCTGATTGATTATGCCGTGGGCCGCGCACTTGCGGGCGAGTTGAAGCAAACCAAACGCACAACTCTTCTCTGGCTGAGCATTATCGTTAACCTCGGGTTTTTGGGCTTTTTCAAATACTTCAACTTCTTTCTGGATAACTTCACTACTGCTTTCACCTTTTTTGGGGGCGAAGTGTCTGTGCGAGCCTTGAATATCGTTTTGCCGGTAGGTATCAGTTTCTACACCTTTCAAACTCTTAGCTACACCATTGACGTGTACAAGCGCAAGCTTGAGCCTACCAAAGATGTGGTTGCTTTTGCAGCTTATGTCAGCTTTTTTCCACAGTTGGTTGCAGGCCCCATCGAACGTGCTACCCAGCTGCTGCCACAGTTCTATAAAAGGCGATCATTCAATTATGGGGCAGCTACCGATGGCATGCGTCAAATTCTGTGGGGCCTTTTTAAGAAAATGGTGATTGCCGATAACTGCGCTGTATTTGCGGATATGGCATTCACCCAAGGTCAGGATCATAGCGGCAGCACTCTGTTTCTTGGCGCCGTTTTCTTTGCTTTTCAGATTTATGGCGATTTCTCGGGCTATTCAGATATTGCCATTGGAACAGCGCGGTTGTTTGGTTTCAACCTCATGCAGAACTTTGCTTTTCCGTATTTCAGCAGAGATATTGCCGAGTTTTGGCGGAGGTGGCACATATCCCTTTCAACCTGGTTTCGGGATTATCTATACATCCCTCTTGGAGGTAGTAAGGGAGGGCGATTGCTCAATATTCGTAATATTTTTATCATATTCATAGTGAGTGGCTTTTGGCACGGTGCCAACTGGACATTTATTGCTTGGGGAGCCCTGAACGCCATGTTTTTTCTGCCTCTATTCATCCTGAACAGGAACAGAAGAAATCTGGAAGCGGTTGCCCCGGGTAAGTGGTTTCCTTCTATCCGTGATGGTTTCAGCATATTGGGGACTTTCTCCCTGACTTGCCTGGCATGGGTTTTCTTTCGGGCGGAGGATGTTTCACATGCAATTGGATACGTTTCAAACGTTTTTTCATGGTCATTTTTCAACCTTCCGGAGTTGTCCCAAAAGGATATTGTGATTCTTGGGTTGATTGCCCTTTTGTTGGGCATAGAATGGAAGGGACGCACTGACCAATACGGGTTTCAAACCATTGGGCGTGCATGGCCGGTACCACTGCGATGGAGCTTGTACCTCGCCCTTTTGTTTGTTGTGGTGATGTTTCATCGCACGGAAGAAACTCCGTTTATTTACTTCCAATTCTAGCCTAATGAAGAGATTTCTTACTCGATTGGCTGTTTTTTCTGCTGTGGCAATTCCAGGATATGTTTTGGCGGTATGTATTTGGGGGCTCATAGCTCCTTTGGTACTCCGCCCAAACTTACCCTATCTTAAAGGGGTAGCTGGTTTCACGCACACCCGCACACATGAAATTCTGGATTATGGAAAAGTAGATGTTTTGGTGTTGGGATCGTCCAGGGCTTTCAGAGGGTTTGACACCCGAATCTTTGAGCAAAGAGGCATACGAATGTTCAATTTGGGAACAACGGGCCAAGCTCCTGTAGGGTCACTGATGCTTGCTAAACAATATATGCACAAGGTGGATCCGGATCTGGTGATTATTGAAATTGGGAATGAAACTTTTACCTCGGATGGTGTTGAATCAGGCCTGGACTTACTTACCAATAACAAAATAGATTGGCATTCGCTGGTTTTGACTTTAGAGGTAAATCATGTGAAACTGTACAATACATTCATATACTCACTATTCAGGCAGATTCTCAACTTGGACAAAGACTACGTTGAACCGAAGAAAAAAGATGGCCGTAAATATGTGTCCGGTGGCTACATAGAGGCGGAGATTGTTCACCATACTCCGTCAAAATACCCCAAAGAAAGAGTTCGAAAACTTTCCAAACTGCAAAAAAGGTCTTTACAGGATCTGGTTCATTGGCTTGAGGACCAAGAGAAAAGTGTTCTGCTTGTTGAAGTGCCTACGGCTTCGGACCGATACAGAACATTCGGTAATCACGATGAATTCACCAATTTTCTGGAGAACACGGCCCCTTTCGTGAGCTTCCTTAAAAACCTGAATTTGAATGATTCTTTGCACTTTAGCGATGCCAGTCACCTCAATCAATATGGGACTGAAGTTTTCAACAAGGCATTGATTAATTGGCTGACGGATCATGGTTGGCTTTCTGAAACGGAAGGGGAGTTACCTGTATCTGATTAAGTATCTCCCAAACAAAAACCCGTCACCAAACGGCAACGGGTTTTAAAATCGTTTCGAATATGTTGATTAGTGAGCAGCCAGGTACTCAGCCACTCCTTGGTGGTCTGCCTTCATACCTTCGGCGCCTTCTGACCAGTTAGCCGGGCAAACCTCTCCTTTGGCTTCAAAGAACTGCAGTGCGTCAACCATACGCATGGCTTCATCTACATTGCGTCCAAGCGGAAAGTTGTTTACAATCTGATGCTGAACCACACCTTCTTTGTCAATAAGGAAGAGGCCGCGGTAGGCAATCATCGGGCCGGTAGCCACCAATTCGCCTTCAACGCCATAATCGTACTGGCCTGCCAGTACACCAAATGCGTCGCTAATGGTTTTTGAAGTGTCGGCAACAATCGGGTAGGTTACACCCTGAATACCACCATCTGCCTTAGGCATTTGAAGCCATCCCCAGTGTGATTCTTCGGTGTCGGTAGAGCAGGCTACAACAGCTACACCCTTGCTTTCAAATTCAGCCAATCGCGACTGAAAAGCGTGCAATTCGGTAGGGCACACAAAAGTAAAATCCTTGGGGTAGAAGAAGAAGATTACGTGTCGCTTTCCAATAAACTGATCGAGTGAAAAATCACTGACAATCTCCTCACCATTGATAACGGCTGAAGCCTTGAATGATGGCGCTTTTTTTCCTACAAGTACTGACATGGTGTTTTATGTTTTGGGTTTTAAAATTTTCTTGTTGAGCGGCAAAAGTAGCTATTCAACGCAAGCGTGCACTCGCTTTTTCATGGTAATTAATGATGGCTTCATAGCTTGTTATTATGAAGGCCGCGGCCGTAGGAAACAAACTTCTAGGACGCAAGCAGAGCCAACCCGAATCCTGCGAGAATCACCACCATTTTATACAGGTTGAAGCGGTGGTTTTCGCCGGTTTCAAAGAGGATGGTTGTAGATAAATGAAGGATGATACCTCCGGCGAGCGCAAGAATTCTGGAAAAAACAACCATATCCTGGCCGTTGTTGCTGATTAGCGGGCTTACCAAAATACCAATTGGCGCGGAAGCCGCAAAAATGAAAAGAAACAATATGGTTTTAGCCCTGGACATTTTCAACCCCAACATCATCCCTACCAATGCTATGGTAATAGGAATATTGTGAATCACAATACCCCAAAGGTAGCCCTGATGACTGTGGTGGTGATGGTGATGACCGTGGTTGTGCATGTGATCGTGCGCATGATGGAGTTGCTCATCAAAGCCTAGCGGCAGACTTTCCGTAAAGGCGTGAATACACAGGCTCAATAGCATGGTCCAAGTGATGGCCTTTCCGTGCTCATGTTCGTGATGCTGGGCCGGGTGGTGCACATGTCCGTGCTCTATTCCTCCACTGAAATAGTCAAGAATAATCTGAAGTAAAAAACCGGCAATTACGAACACTCCAACCTGCGCACCGCCCAATTCGTAAGCTTCCGGAAGAATATGCATCACGGTAATTCCCAAGAGCAGTGCCCCGCTAAACGCAAGCAGCATTTTCAGGTAGGGCTTCATCAATTTAGGGAAGGCAATTACCAATAGCCCGACAGTCATCGCCGAGAAAAACAGAATGAGAATACGTTCGAGGCTTTCGGTCATTTTTTACGTGTTGTAATGATCAGTCGGTCTGAATGATGCGTGTCAAATGGCTCAAACTGATAGGAGCCATAGACTGATTCCGGAATGAGATTGGATTCTTCAAACATGCTGAAAAGCATTTCCTTAGAGAATGCCTGTACCCGCTCCTCAAATTGAAGTTCGGGGTTGTTGTTGATACGGATACGTTTCACTATTTCACCGTTCTCTACACTTCGGCTTATGTCAAAGTGGTTGTTGTCAACAATTTTTGTTTCGTTGGGGGTGAGCTCGTTCATCACCTTTTCAGCATTCATGAAATCCAGTACAAAAATACCCTCCGGCAAAAGCATGGAATGTACAGCTTGCAGCACCTGGAGGTTGTCATTCAGTTCTTTAAAGTATCCGAAGCTCGTAAATAAGTTGAGAATCAAATCAAATTGTAAACCACGCAGCGGTTCGCGCATATCGTGTTGAATAAATTGTAAATCGGCTCGGCCGTACTCACTGGCTGCAGCAATATTGGCCGCGCTCAGGTCAATCCCCACCACATCGTATCCAAGTTCGTTAAGCATAATACAATGGCGGCCTTTACCACAACCCAGGTCCAACACTTTTTTGCCCTGAGGTAGTTTCAATACGTCCATCAGGTGGTGCACAAAGCGGCCTGCCTCCGACCGGTCACGATTCCGGTAAAGGATGTGGTAGTAGGGCGAGTCAAACCAATGCTTGAACCAGGAAGTCTGAGAAGTTGACATGAAATTGCGATGGGGTCGCAAATATACGGCAATGCCATCACAATGCTTACCTCGCTATTAACACGGAGCCATGAAAATGTTTTTTCCGCGTGTAGGTCGCAATTGCTGTGCCTTGTTATCTTTGTGAGAAACCAACCCATGAGCGGACACCTGGAGATATACGACCTGTACGAGAAGCTTGAAAGGAAAAACATTATGATCTCTTTCAAGGGAGAGCTGACCAGCCAATTGATGGAGTCTATTCTTACGGTGGTTGAGCGAAAACTTGAGGGCTTTAGTGAAAGTGCTTCTACGCGAAAAAAGGTGTTCAACGTATTGGTTGAGTTGCTTCAGAACCTTTATCACCATCGCGGAGTTTCTCCGCTTGCAAGGGCATCGGGTTTTAGCGATGGCGATTCGGTAATCATTATGATTGCTCGTAATGCTACAGGTTATTCCATTATTACCGGCAATTTCATCAACAATCATGATGTAGAACGTCTCAAACTTCGTTTGGAAGAGATCAACTCAATGGGGGCAGAAGAGCTCAAGAATTTTTACAAGCAGGTTCTGAGCAATGGTACTATCAGTCAAAAAGGAGGTGCCGGCCTCGGAATGATTGATGTCGCCCGAAAATCGAAGGATAAGCTGGAATACGGCTTTATCCCCTTTGATGAAAACCATTCATTTTTCAGCTTGAACGTTAAAGTCGCATAATCAGTTAGCCATGGAAAACATCACCTTAGAAGGATCTACCAAAACTCCGTCGGTTCAGTTTGACGCAACAAAAGGCTCGCTCGCTATTCGCGGCCGTTCCATTCCGGAGAACTCTATTGAATTCTACTCCCCTTTGCTCGATTGGATAGACACTTACGGAACTAATGCCAAGAACCCCACGGTAGTTATTATTCAGCTTGAATATTTTAACACAAGCTCGTCCAAGTGTATTCTGGATATATTCAAAAGGCTTGAGAAAATACGATCTCAAGGAAACGAGGTGCTCGTGAAATGGCACTATGAAGCCGACGATGAGGATATGCTGGAAGCCGGCGAAGACTATCAGGCCATAATTAGCTTGCCTTTTGAAATGATTGAAGTAGAGGAGGCCTAAGCAAGCGCCTCATAGGTTTTACAGCACCGACGGACTCGTGGTTCGGCGCGGTTTGCGAGGAACCAAACTGCTTATAAATTCGCCCGTTTTGCGCAATCCATCCGCGTATAAAAGCAAGCCTAAAAATAGGCTCATGCCCCAAATTACCAATAAATTGGCAGAAAACGTGTCTATACGGTGCTGAAATAAAATTTTGTTGGGTGCATAGAAGTGGCTACCAAAAAACGGGGTCTTAAAGGGCTCGCTATAAACTAAATCTTTCTTCTGAACCAGTCGATTGTTGTACGAAACAATGTAGTTAAGATCGTTTTTGTTGGTAACAAAATTTTCGAGCGCCCGATTGCTGTATCGCTGTTGCATTTTTTGATATTCCTCCCTGAGCTGCTCATTAGCGGTCATCTCCGAGATAATCTCCTCTCTCGCGTCGGCTGCTTTATTGTACACTCTTCTGTAATGGGCCACCAGCTTATCAATGTGTTGCTCGAGTTCATGCAGAACGTCGATGTTTACCCGGTCAGCGTAAAGCATTTCGGTGAAAGCAAAATCCAATCCGCGGATGAATTGATTCTCTTGTGAAATTTCAAAGCGCAGTAAATCAATATGTTGTTGTAGTTCAAGGCCTGTGTAGTTTCTCGCCAAAAGGCGGCGAGCTGCTCCGCTGCGGTTTTTCATTTCTCGCGCCCAGTAATCTTTTTTCCAGTTGGAGTATTTCTTGCGTTTTTCGAGCTCATAGAACTTGCTGTCAAATGAATTGCGTGTGGCCTGAACAACTGCCAGTCCCTCGTAAGCCCATCGGGATGCCATGATATTTCCAATAAAAGGAACACCGGTTTGCGAGCTTATTGACGGGTGTAGCTTGTCAAATTTTACAATCACACCACTGAACAGCAGTTGTGGTATAATTAGCACTGGAACAATGATATAAATGACCTTGGCCGAATTGAAGGAAGCGGAAATGTTGAGTCCGAGCATATTCGCAAAACAGGAAACAGTAAAAAGCATAGCCCAGTAGTACAGACTGAGGCCGTGTACCCCCAGCATAAGGTTCCCCACCCAAACATAGGTGAGGGTTTGAATAGCCGAAATGATGAACATCACCGAGATTTTGGAAAGCAGGTAGCTCCCACGGCTCAGATTCAGAAACTGCTCGCGTTTGCTCACTTTTTTGTCGCGGATGATTTCCTCCGAACTTACGGTAAGGCCAAAGAATAGGGCCACAATCACCGAAATGAAAATGTACTGCGGAATGTTTTCGTTCTCACTGAAAATGTACTGCCCTCCTGCAATAGGGTCTTTCACAAAATAGCGCATAAAGAAGGTGAGAATGGCGGCCAATACAGGGGCTTCCAAAAAGGTAATGAGCAGGTATTGTAAATTGGTGGATTTGGAGAGTATATCTCTCCTGAGAAAAACGCTGAATTGTTTCAGGTAGCCGGGAATACTGTATTGTCCCGATCGAACAGTTTTTGTCTCTTGCGGGGTTTCATTTTTTGGCTCGCAGTGCTCGAGGTAGTGTTGATGCCACTCTTCCGGCGCTATTTTTCGTTTTGATGTGAGGTGCCCGTACTCATCCACAACCTTTGCTTCGAGCATCTGAAATACCTGTTCAGGGTTTACATTTCCGCAAACAGGGCATTCACTTTCTTCGCAGTCAGCATGATTAATGATGCGCTTAAAATAGGTTACGCTGTCAATGGGGTTACCGTTAAACACAGGGTACCCCCCCTGGTCGAGAATGAGAAGCCGGTCAAACATTTTAAAAATGTCGGATGACGGCTGGTGAATAACCACAAAAATCAGCTTACCTTTTAAGCTAAGTTCTTTCAGAAGATCCATGATGTTTTCTGAATCTCTGCTTGATAAGCCTGATGTAGGCTCATCTACAAAAAGCACCATGGGCTCGCGCACCAATTCCAGGGCTATATTCAAACGCTTTCGCTGGCCACCGCTAATGGTCTTATCCAAAGGCGAGCCCACGCGCAAGTGACTGATTTCAGACAGCCCGAGGTCGCTCAGGGTCTGCTGCACCATACTGTGAATTTGCTCGTTATTGTGATTCCCGAAACATAGTTTGGTGTTGTAGTAGAGGTTTTGGTATACGCTTAACTCTTCAATCAGCAGGTCGTCCTGGGCTATGTACCCGATGATTCCCTCCAACTTTTTTCGGTCGTGGTGTACATCTATACCGTTGATGGTTACTGCGCCATTGCTGGGCTTGAGGTTTCCATTGAGCACGTTGAGCAGGGTAGATTTACCGGACCCACTACCTCCCATAATCCCAACCAACTTGCCTGTTTCCTCGCAGAAATTCAAGGGTTGAAGGCCTTGATTTCCGAATGGAAAGTGGTAGGTGAGTTGGTGTGTGCAGAGTTTCACCTGTTCAAAATCCGCTCCGCTCAGGTATGAACTAAGAATATCGGTGTAGTAAATAGAGTGGTGTAGCTTGGGACTTCTGATGCTGGCCCCGGAATTAAGCACGTGGATAAACGAAGGCATCATGTGTTGCCCGTTTAGCATAAGCGGCATTTCTCCGCGATAACTCACAAAGAACAGGTTCAGGCTTTCAATTCGAAGCACCACCACCGGATCTTCAAGACCTTCGAACGGTGCTTGCAGGCAATGGCTAAGGTCTTCACGTTCCTTTTGCCATAACATCAAAAACCCGGGTTCATCCACTGCATCAAGATTGCTCCGTGTAATGAGTTTCTGAACTTGTTGGTATTCTTCCTTTTCAACGTTGAAGGTTTCTGCTACAGTGGTGAGAAACTCAAGTTCCTGCTCACTCACGTTTTGGTGGCTGTGTACAAACTCGAGCAATCGCAACAGCACCACAAATTTTTGTTTTTGAGTAAGTTCGGTGTTGATGGCTGTGCAAATCCTGAGTACTTTTACGGAAGCAACAGATGTTTTCTTGCGCACTTTTTGTTGCGATCCTTTGGGCTGGTATTGATCCACAAAGTCGTCGAACAGCTTCAGGTAGCCATTTACGAGCTTCTGACTCAGTTGCTGTTTCAGGAAGAGACGCACAATTTTGCGCCCTTCATCCTCATGGCTATCGTGCTGGGCATCTACCCGCGCGATAATCGCGAAGAGTTGCATAAGGGCTTTGAGTATATTTTCGCTCATTTCAGTGCGTTAGGCAAAATAAAAAAGGCATCGGGCCGAAGCCGGATGCCTTTTCTACGCAAAAGAGCGCGTAGGGTTATTTTTCGAAGTTGATGAGCATTACTGCACAGCCTGAGTCTAGTTTACTTTGGTCGAGGTGGGCTTCAATAATCACTTGCATGGTTGACTCCACTTTAAAATCCCAATAAGGGGCATTGTCATAGTCGCTATTGGTAAAGAGGAGGTTGCGTTTCTCATCAAAAACAGAATAGATGAGGTTGCCGCTCTCAAACCCGCTGCATCCCACAAGACGGTAGGTGGAGCCTCCATAAAAGGTTGCATTGAACTCTGCCACCTGATCTTCGTAAAGCAGAGCCCGGTATAATTGGCCGTCGGAAATGAAACCATCCCCGATATTTTTGCTGCACACGCTCGCAATGGTGTCGCATTGCCCAAAGGCCGCACCAAGTATGAATGTCAGTAAGAAGGTGAGAAATAAGTTACGCATGGTGGTTCGGTTTTTTTAGCTAACAATTGAGTTTCGGATGGATTCGAGTTCTTCTATGATTTGCGCAAACAACTCGTCGGTAATGCTGTAGCTTGTTTCGCTCTTGAGATGAGTTATTTTACCGGCAGCATCTACATCAGGCCGCTTGTATTCGTAGGTCGTTTTCACGCCGTCGAATAAAGCCTGCAAATCTTTAAGGCTAGTTATCAAAGAGGCAATGTCGTCAGACCCATGACGCTCTAAAATGGAAACGATGCCGTTCAGTGCGTGCTTTTGCTCTGCGATACGCTGACGAATCTCACCTTTACCATTGGTTGAGTTTAATGCCATAAACATGCCCTCAACCCAACCACCCGCGATGATAAGGGCAGCTGTCAGGTCGCGCTCATTTTCTTTCAGATAGCCGTCACTGTGCCTGAAAAAGTGCGATGATAACACCAACAAAGAATCCTGGTTTCCGAGGTTTTCACTAAAACGGCGAATCAGCCCGCGATCAATGGCACCGGCAAGGTCGAGCTCATTGGCCAGCTGCTCCAATACCGTCATGCAACTAAGGGCTTCCTGGTTTTGGTCGAATATGGCATAGTAGGCCAGGTTGGCGCCATAAACGCCCATTGCCAAGCTTTTATCGGTGGCACTGATGTAATTTCCTGCGTTGGCTGTGGCGTTGGGCAGGCTGGCATCATAATCTGCTCCCGACCGCTCAATCAATAGTGCGGTTTGGACTGGGCTGGGGATGCTGAAAACGGCTTCCCCAACGCGCAAAACAGATGACTTATCAGCTTCAGTTGCCGTAGTCAGGTCGTCGTCAGAAGATCTTTGGGAGTCGCTGCTTTCCACACAGCCCTGAAGTATGAGTAATGATGCTGCAAAGCAAGCTATACTCCATTTCATCCTTATCATGGGTTTTTGTTTTTAAGGTTGGGTTTCAAAGAGGCACCAAGTACCGAAAAAATCCTGAATTGTCAAAATCAGATAATTATCGACGAATGAATGGAAAATGCCGATGAACTGAATTTAGTTTGCGCTGCGAAAAATTCCGCTTTTCTGCAATGCCTTGAGCATCGCCAAAAATCCGCCCAAAGCCAACGAAAAAGCCAGCCAACCGCTGCTGTATTCTGCAAGTATAAATTTGCCGGTAGCAAATAACAATCCGTAGGTCATCAGTATAGAAGTTAACCAGGCCACAAAAAGATACCGGTATACGGCTCGGCGAGGCGCGTCGGACTTATGAAAATCTTTGGGCCACCACCCCCCGGGCTCAACCTGACTGTAGTATTTGAGGAGTGTTTCGGTGGGGGTGGGTTGCGTTACGAACGTCACAACAATCCAGCAAAGAGTAGTAAATGTCACCGTAAAGAAAAAGCTGTTGGGAAATACCCAATCCAGTAAACCGTGCGAAATGGCATAGCCCGCAAAAGGGGCAAAAGTGGCGGCAATTTCGCTCCACGCATTGATTCTCCACCAAAACCAGCGCAAAATGAGCACCATTCCCAGTCCGGCGCCACATTCCACAATAAACACCCATACTCCTGATATAGATTCCATTTGTGTGGTTATGGCAAGGCCCAACACCATCACTACAATTGTAGTGAGCCTGCTTATCCAAACCAGGTGTGAATCTCCGGCATTGGTATTCACGAATCGTTTGTAAACATCATTTACGAGATAGCCGGCACCCCAGTTTAATTGGGTGCTGATGGTACTCAAATAGGCCGCAAAAAATGCCACGAGCAGCAGGCCGCGCAATCCGTTTGGTAGAAAGTCGCGCATGGCCCACACATAGCCATTTCGCACTTCCTCTTCAGGCAGGTCGGGGTAGAGTACGATACAGGCCAAACCCACCAGGATCCATGGCCATGGCCGCAAACAGTAATGTGCTACCTGAAAAAACAACGTGGCATAAAGGGCGTCCCGCTCTGTTCGGGTGCTCATCATGCGCTGTGCAATGTAACCACCCCCGCCGGGCTCAGCACCGGGGTACCAACTGCTCCACCACTGAATACCGATGTAGGCCAGAAATGACCCTAGCCCTAGTGTGAGGGTAGTGGCATCGGCTGCATTGGAACCAATAACCGGCAAAAAGCGTAAAGCTTCTTCGGGTAGCTGGCTTTTTAGCCCCTGGATGCCGCCAATTTGCTCGCTGTTCATCACAAGCCAGGCCAGTGCAATGGTTCCGCCCATGGCAATCACAAACTGAAATGCATCGGTTACCGCCACGCCTTTCAATCCCGATAAGGCTGCATATGCCCCCGCCACCAGCATGGCAGCACCAGTGAGCCAAAACACACGTTCAGGCTCAAGGTCAAAAAACACCTGCAAAATAGACATCAATGCCAGGTTCACCCATCCTATGATCAGCACATTCATGAACAATCCCAGGTACACCGCCTTGAACCCTCGCAGCCACCTGGCAGGAGCTCCAGCATAGCGCAGTTCAATAAATTCTACTTCCGTAAGTACTTCAGCTTTTCGCCACAATCGCGCAAAGAAAAAAGTGGTGAACATTCCACCGGCCAAAAAGCACCACCACAGCCAATTGCCAGAAATACCATTGTTTGCAACCAATTCTGTAACTGCCAGTGGAGTGTCGGCGGCGAATGTTGTGGCAACCATAGAGATACCAGCAATGTACCAGGGCAGGTTGCGACCTCCAAGAAAAAAGCTGCCAAGGTCTTTACCCGCCTCCCTCCTGTAATACAAGGCTATGCCCATCGACAGTGCAAAGAATGAAACAATGATAATCCAGTCGAAAAAGTTGAGCACAGAGCGGTTTGTTAGCGAACCGGACAAAGTTGTTCAAAAAAAGCACAGCTTACCTTTGGGCCGTTTTACAAAGCGCACGAATTCCTGTTAACTTCGCTCCGCACTTCGAGAATCCCGCAACAGCATGGCAGAAAACACCTTGTTTGTAGATATGATATTGCCCCTATCCGTAGGGCAGTTCTACACGTACAGGGTGCCGCGTGAGTTTGCACATCTGGTAAAGCCCGGTGTGCGCGCAGTGGTGCAATTCGGTAAGAAAAGAAGATATGCGGCCTTGATTCGAAACGTTCACAATCAGCCACCCAAGGGCTACGAAGCCAAGTATATCGACGAGGTGCTGGATGAAATACCTGTAGTAAATCAGTTGCAGTTCAGGCTTTGGGACTGGGTGGTTGACTATTACATTTGTACTCCCGGGGACGTGTTTAATGCGGCCGTTCCCGGTTCGTTAAGACTGGCGAGCGAAACGCGCATTATTCTGAACCATTCATTTCAGGAAGAAGAGCGTTTGGATGACAAAGAGTTTCTGGTATTTCAGGCGCTGCAGGTAAGTAACCACTTATCGGTGTCTGATATCTCCTCAGTGCTCAACCAAAAAACCGTAGAACCCATCGTAAAAGCATTGCTCGAGAAAGGTGTGGTGATGGTAGAGGAGGAGATCAAGGAAAAATTCAAGCCCAAAACCACCGATTATGTAAGACTCCATCCGCAGCTTCGCACCGAGGATGACATTCGGCAGGCTTTTGATGCCTTGAGCAATGCTCCCAAACAGCTTGAACTGCTGATGGGCTTCATCCATCTGAGCAAACATCCCGAGGAAATACCGCTTGTCAAGAAATCCACCTTGCTCGATTTCACCAAAACCACAACCGCCATTCTCAACACATTGGTGCAAAAGGAAATGCTTGAGGTGGTAGCCATTGAAACGGGACGACTTAAAGAGTTTACAGGAAAAACAGATGCGCCCAAAATTCTCAGCGATGAACAGCGAACTTGCCTGGAGTCGGTTCAAAAGGTTTTTGTAGAAAAGGATGTTTGCCTGCTGAACGGCGTAACCGGAAGCGGAAAAACAGAGGTGTACATCGCCCTCATTGAGCAGCACATGGCTCAGGGAAAGCAGGTGTTGTATCTCCTGCCCGAAATCGCCCTTACCGCACAAATTATTCAGCGTCTGCAAAAGCATTTTGGCGATTCGGTAGCTGTGTATCACTCACGCTTCAACCAGCAGGAGCGGGCCGAGATCTGGCGGGAACTTCAATGCGATACAGGGCGCTTCAAACTAATTCTGGGTGCGCGCTCGGCCATGTGGCTGCCGTTTACGCGATTGGGTCTGGTAGTGGTGGACGAAGAACACGATTCGTCGTACAAGCAATTCAATCCTTCACCTCGCTACCACGCGCGCGATACCGCTATTGTTCTTTCCCGATTGCACAAGGCTAAGGTACTCCTTGGTTCTGCTACGCCCTCGCTTGAAAGTTACGCCAACGCTCAAAACGGTAAGTATGGCTATGTTGAATTGCTGACGCGCTTCGGTGGAATTAAAATGCCGGAAATTCTCGTGGCAGACCTAAAGAAGGAAGCCAAAGACCGCACCCTGAAGTCGCATTTCAGTTCCTTTCTACTCACAGAGATGGAAACCGTGCTGAAGGATAAACAACAAGTCATCCTTTTTCAGAACCGCAGGGGCTATTCGTCGCTGTGGGATTGCGATTCGTGTGGATGGACCCCCGACTGTGAGCAGTGCGATGTAAGTCTTACCTATCACAAGCACATCCACATGCTTGTATGTCACTATTGCGGAAACCGCTACAAGCCGCCCACCGAATGCCCGCGTTGCTCCAGTACCAAGTTATCTATGCACGGTTTCGGCACCGAAAAAATAGAAGACATTTTGCCTGACTTTTTACCGGGAGTCCGGATTGGAAGGCTTGATCACGATACTACACGCTCAAAAAACGCTCACCATGAGATCATCGGCAGGTTCGAATCGGGTGAAATTGATGTGCTGGTAGGAACACAAATGGTTACCAAAGGCCTTGATTTTGACCATGTGGGTTTGGTGGGTGTGATGAACGCCGATCAAATGCTGAACTTTCCTGATTTTCGCTCTTTTGAACGCTCCTTTCAATTGCTGATGCAGGTGGCGGGACGGGCCGGGCGGAAAGGCAAACGCGGCAAAGTGATTATCCAAACCTGGCAACCGTACCACTGGATTGTGCAGAAAGTCATCGAGAACGATTTTGAGGGCATGGCGCGGCAGGAACTCAGCGATCGCCGGCAATTCAAATACCCGCCGTATTACAGAATGGTAACTTTTGTACTGCGTCATCGCGATCGGAATGTTTTGGATGCCGGATGTGAGCGCTTTTCCAACATGATGAGGATGCAATTTTCGGATGGTGTGCTTGGTCCTGAATATCTACCGGTTCCACGCGTCAGAAACCGATACCAGAAGCAGCTCATCCTCAAACTCGACAAAAAGTACGCCTTTAAAGTGGCCCGTGAACGGATTCGCAACGTAATGGGCGACTTCTACCGGGACAAGCTCAATCGCTCCATTCAGATAGCGGTTGATGTGGATCCTTTCTGACGCGTCCAACTTATTCGATTATCTTTGATTTTGGAATTTCGTTTCTCGAGGTTCCGCGCAGAGAGCATCCGCTATGTTGAGGAAAAACGTGTTTGGGCATTATCTTGCGCTTCGCAGAATGTTGATGGCGATGATAGGTGTGTTCACTTATCCGATGTACAACGTTTTCAATAAAACGCGGGTCAATGGTCTTGATATTCTGGATGATCTACCCGAGAGCGGCGTGCTTTTCGTGTCGAACCATCAGACCTACTTTTCGGACGTAATTCTCATGTACCATGCGTTTGCTGCCCGCAGAATGGGCAAACGTCAATTGGGCTTTCCGTGGTACCTCATGCGGCCCCGCCTGAATACCTATTATATAGCTGCGCGGGAAACCATGCGCTCAGGGCTTATTCCCAGAATATTCGCTTACACGGGGGCGATACAGATCAGGCGTACCTGGCGGGAGTCTGGAAAATCTATTGAACGACCGGTTGATCCTGAGGATGTTCAGAAAATAAATATGGCCCTGGGTTCGGGCTGGGTCATTACCTTTCCTCAGGGTACTACCACGCCTTTTGAAAAGGGTAGAAAAGGTACCGCACATCTAATCAAGCAAACTCAACCCATTGTGGTGCCGGTTACCGTAAAGGGGCTGCGACGCGCTTTCGACAAAAAAGGCCTCCGCCTCAAAAAAACGGGAATGGAACTGTCGCTCACCTTTAAGACACCTATTCAAATAGATTATGAGGCAGATGCGGAAAAAATCCTCAACAGCATCATGGATGCCATTGAGCAAAGTGAGCAATTCAATAAAGTGCCTCCCTTGCGCGAGGATTATCAGTCTGAATTGAAGTAGCAAAAAGGCGTAGCCAATTCACCAAAAGCTTTGCTACCTTCGTGGCCCGTCTTTTGAAGAGTTAGAACCAATAAAAAATCAGTAGAATGAAATTGAAGCTATTTGCATTGTTGTGCCTTGTTTTTTCTTCCGTTCAAATGGCAACGGCCCAGGAACGTCGTACAGAACTGAAGTCAGATGTTGTGCTCAGTAAATCCGATGCAACCAAAGAGGTGGTTTACCCCAAAATTTCGGTAAATGAAAACCGATGTCGGTTTGATAGGCTTTTGCTAGGTACCGACGAGAACGGCAGACATCAGCTTACTTTTCATTTCGGGAATATTTGCGATGGTCACCGGAACGTAGCGCTTTCGTTCAATTCACTGCAGGATGCGGTAATGGTAAAAGACCTTGTGATGAACAATACGGACTACGACATCTTCAATATGAAGGTAGATAAAGTGGTGCCTCCACGATACGAGTTTGTATACGTGAAAGAGCGTTGAGACTACCTGAGTCCAGAAATTAAGGAGATACCGTCAATGATGTTTCATAACCCAAAAGTAAGGTGGCCTTGTCGGCCACCTTTTTTTATTAGCTTTGGGGCGTCTAACTTAAAACCTACACAATCATGAAGAAAATTTTACTTAGCCTTGTGTCGGTTATGTTCATTGCAGGCGCTTCTGCGCAGGTAGAGTGTAACATAGCCAACATCCAGGGCGGATTTGCAGGCGGATACCTGAATTGGGGTCTCGGCGAATCCGGTCTTTACACATTTATCGACCCCGCAGGTGACTACCCTATCGGGTCGGGGTGTGAAGCGAGTTATCCTTACACCATCGAAACCGTTTCTTTTGCACTGGCAGCTGGACCGGCTTTTGGACCTGGTGGTGGAGACGGAATCGGAACGTTTGCTTACCAACTTAACATCTATGCTGTAGATGGTGACGCTTGCAATGAGCCAGGTGCTCTTATTGGAGGAAGCGGCACCATTACTGTTGAACTCACGGGTGTTGCCCTCAACCCACAGAGTGTTGAAATGGACATTGATGTGAATGATGCTTTTTTCATTAGCTATGAACCCATTTCATGGACGGGCGCTTCCAATCAGGTGCCTACCATTCTTTGGGATGCAGCACCGCTTCCTGCATGTTTGCAGTTTATAACTGATGACGATGGAGCTACTTTCGAGGATTTCATTGATTACTTTGACACAGACGGCACAGGTCGGGCTGATTTTAACATCTTCGGTTCCTCTGAAACCGGAAGCGGTGGCGGTTGTGAAGTGGGAGACCTGACCAATGCCAGCACCGAAGAGCTTTGCCCGGATGATTCAACAGAATTAGCCTCTGTTATACCTGTTTCAGTGCCTGTTGGAGGTGCTGCAGGTGTTCTTCTAACCCCCGGTGTGGACGGTCAAGGAGGTCTTGATGACGAATTCATACTTACGGGAGCTTCTTTCCCGTACAACCTTAATGCTGGTTTGAATGGAGTTTTGGCCGCAAACTCGCTGCCAAACCTCTCAGGAACCTGGGAAGTGCAAATTGTAGTTTACTCTAGTACTGCAGCTCCTTTGGATAATATCTGTGCCGAATCTGATGTGAAAACTGTTGTGTTTCTTGCTGCCTCTGATCCTGCTTGTGACAGTGGCGTAGAGCCAGGTGACGAATGTTTAACTTGGGTAGAACCAACCCCAACTACCGGTTGGACTGATTTCAATGCTGTGGGCGGTGCGCCTTGTAACGATGGCGAAGGATGTCCTTTCGTAGAAGTTGATGATTTTGAAGTTTGGCAAAGTGAGGCCTACCAGATGATCAACGTACAAGAGGGTGGTGTTTACACCTTTAGCCACTGCAATGGTCCTGGTGCGGGAAGCTGGGTTCCTGAATACACCATCATCGCACCGAGTGGTGCCGTTGATGCCTTTGGAGAAGGAAACGGCGATGGATGCTCCATCACCTGGACAGCTTCTGAATCGGGTACCTACCTCGTGGTTATTAATGAAGAAGGAGCATGTGGTGTAGCAGGAAATACAGACAATGGTTTCCCCGCCATCACTTGTGAAGGCACCCCGGATTGTGATCCCTCTGAAGGTTGTGAAGCCGACATTCCTTATGACGAGGATGACGAGTGTGTGCAAATTGTTATTGCCCTGGATCCATTTTGCTGCGAAACAGAATGGGATGAGCAGTGTGAGGATGCTTATCAAGCTTGTCTGGACGCTGACTGCCTGACCTGGGTGAACCCTAATCCTGCAGGAGGATGGAGTGATTTTAACACCGAATTTGGTGGTGCACCCACACCCGATGCTGATGGTGTGTGTGACTTCTTCGAAGTTCAGGATTTTGAAGTATGGCAGAGCGAAGCTTACGCCATGGACAATATTCAGGAGGGTGTGGAATATACCTTTAGCCACTGCAACGGAGCCGGTGCAGGAAGCTGGACTCCCACCTATGTAATTGTAGCACCAAGTGGTGCCATCGATGCCGAAGGACTTGGTAACGGTGATGGATGCTCCATTAGCTGGGTGGCCTCTGAATCCGGAACTTACCTGATAGGTATCAACGACGTGGATAATTGTGGTATTGCCGGAAACACTGATAATGGTTTCCCAGCTATTACCTGTAGCGGCGTTTCAAGTGTTGAGGAACTCAGCGCTGTTTCTTTCAACGTGTTCCCTAACCCCAACAATGGTGCGTTTACCATTAACTACACCGGCCAGGCCGGCCTGGTTCAGGTTGATGTACTTGACATCAGTGGTAAATCCGTGTACGGAGAGCAGGTTCAGCTCAACACCAACACTGTAATGGGTATCGATCTTGGCGATGATGCCAAAGGAATGTACTTTGTACGTATGCTCATGAATGATGAAGTGAGTGTACTGAAAGTGGTGGTGCAGTAATCGCCAACCAACTTTAAGATTAAAAAGTCCCGGTGCGCAAGTGCCGGGACTTTTTTATTCTGCGAACTTCAATCAGTTTTCAATAGCTATGATGGGCCGTTATTGAATGAATGCAGTTCTACAAATTAGGTAATTGATGGTACAACGGTGCTGAACGAAATTTCAATGCGCCGCGGGAATCAGCCTTGCGTTTTGGCAGTGCTATAAATGACCCAACAAAAAAGGCCGGGGTATAAACCCTGGCCTTTTCATTCTTTCAAACAATTACCCCTAAATCCCTTCCTGCTGAAGCTTAATCAGGTTAAGCGCAGATCCGGCGCGGAACCAGCCAATTTGCTGCTTGTTATAAGTGTGATTGGTGGTAATTACATCCTTGGTGCCGTCGCTGTGCACAAACTCAATGTTGATGGGTTTGCCTTCCCCAAATTGGTCTAAATCGAGGAAGTTAATGACATCATCCTCGCGGATTTTGTCGTAATCCGCTTCGTTGGTAAAGGTGAGGGCCAACATTCCTTGCTTTTTCAGATTGGTTTCGTGAATCCGCGCAAACGACTTCACCAACACAGCGCGCACCCCGAGATGGCGTGGTTGCATGGCCGCGTGCTCACGCGATGAGCCCTCGCCGTAGTTACTGTCTCCTACCACAATGGTCGGTACGCCTGCTGCTTTGTACTGCCGCTGGATGGCAGGAACATCGCCTTCTTCGCCGGTATTCATATTCCGAACCACACCTGCCACATCGGTAAATGCATTGATGGCTCCGGTAAGGGTGTTGTTAGCGATGTTGTCGAGGTGTCCGCGGTAACGCAGCCATGGCCCCGCCATTGAAATGTGGTCGGTGGTGCATTTTCCTTTTGCTTTGATGAGCAATCGGGCGTTGGTGATGTTTTTCCCATCCCAGGGCTCAAAAGCTGTCAAGAGCTGAAGGCGCTCCGAGTCGGGTTTCACAACCACTTCAACTCCGCTACCGTCTTCGGCAGGAGCCTGGTAGCCCGCATCCTCCACGTCAAACCCTTTTTCCGGAAGTTCAATTCCCGTAGGAGCCTCAAGCGTTACCTCTTCCCCGTTTTCATTAACGAGTTTGTCGGTAACGGGGTTAAAGCCCAAATCACCGGCAATGGCAATGGCAGTTACTACTTCGGGCGAGCCTACAAAAGCATGCGTGTTGGGGTTGCCGTCGGCCCGCTTCGAGAAGTTGCGGTTAAAGGAGTGTACAATGGTGTTTTTTTCCTGTTTGCTGGCGCCTGCGCGATCCCACTGACCGATGCACGGTCCGCAGGCATTGGCCAGAACCACTCCACCGATTTCATCAAAAACATCCAGCAAACCATCGCGCTGAGCAGTATAGCGAACCTGTTCAGAGCCCGGAGTAATGGTAAACTCCGATTTTACTTTCAGGTTTTTCTGGCCGGCTTGTTTTGCAATCGAGGCAGCCCTGGTAAGGTCTTCGTATGAAGAGTTGGTACAAGAGCCAATCAAACCAACCTCAACTTTGGTGGGCCAGCCGTTTTTCTCAGCTTCTTCTCTTACTTTGGAGAGCGGTGTGGCGAGATCGGGAGTAAACGGCCCATTCAAATGGGGCTCAAGTTCTGACAGGTTGATCTCAATAATTTGGTCGAAGTAATTTTCCGGATTGGTATATACTTCGGCATCTGCCGTGAGGTGCTCGCGAATATGGTTGGCAAGGTCGGCAACTTGTGCCCGGCCGGTAGCTCGAAGGTAGCGCTCCATGGAGTCGTCGTAACCAAAGGTAGAGGTGGTTGCTCCGATTTCTGCCCCCATGTTGCAAATGGTTCCTTTTCCGGTGCAGGAAAGTGATTCTGCGCCTTCGCCAAAGTATTCAACAATACAGCCTGTACCTCCTTTTACGGTGAGGATTCCGGCTACCTTCAGTATAACATCTTTTGCAGAAGTCCAGCCGTTGAGCTTACCGGTGAGTTTCACGCCAATCAGCTTAGGGAATTTGAGCTCCCAGGGCATGCCGGCCATTACATCCACAGCATCGGCACCACCTACACCGATGGCCACCATTCCCAATCCACCGGCATTTACGGTGTGTGAGTCGGTGCCAATCATCATTCCGCCGGGAAAGGCGTAGTTTTCGAGCACCACCTGGTGAATAATTCCGGCGCCAGGCTTCCAAAAACCGATGCCGTATTTGTTTGATACGGAAGAGAGGAAGTTGAATACCTCGTTGTTTTTATTGATCGAATCCTGAAGGTCTTTGTCAGCCCCTACGCGTGCAAGAATCAGGTGATCACAGTGCACCGTAGAGGGAACTGCTGCTTGCTTGCGACCGGCTTGCATAAACTGCAACAAGGCCATTTGAGCCGTGGCGTCTTGCATGGCCACACGGTCGGGAGCAAAGTCAACGTATGAGTTCCCCCGTTCATATACTTCTGCAGCATTACCTTGCCACAGATGGGTGTACAATATTTTTTCTGTTGCAGTAAGGGGGCGCCCCAGTAATTTTCGTGCTGCCTCAATTTTGCCGGGGTAGGCGGCATACACCTTCTGAATCATATCAAGATCAAATACCATCGCTTGTTTTTTGGTTGCGTAAAATCGTGCTTTTTCTGGGTCGCGAAGGTAAAAATTCCTATCGAAATTTTGGGCTTTATGCCTACCTTGGAGCCATAATTTTGCGGTATGCTCGGAATTGAGAAAGAGAACCTGAAAATTGCTTTTCGCGCCGTGCGGAGTCAAGCTTTGCGCACCACCCTAACTGTTTTAATTATCGCTGTGGGTATTACAGCTTTGGTTGGTATCCTCACCTCTATTGATGCCATCAAAGACAAACTTTCGAGCGAATTTGCGCAAATGGGCTCCAATTCCTTTAACATCCGCTATCGTTCAATGATGGGGCGCTCATCCGAAGGCGGACGGGCACAGCGCCAGAATCCCCCCATTACCTACGACGAGGCACTTCGGTTTAAGCAGGATTTTCACTATCCCTCAACCATTGCCATTTCAGCCATGGCATCACAAATAGCTACTGTAAAGTACCAGTCAACCAAGTCCGATCCCAATATTTCCGTGATGGGCGGTGATGAAAACTACCTGGTTACCTCCGGTTATAAACTAGAAAGGGGGCGGAATTTTTCTCAGTTTGAGATGGAATCAGGGGCCAACGTTGTCATCATCGGGGGCAATGTGGTGCGCAAAGTATTTAACCCAACCGACGACCCCGTTGGTAAGTATATTTCCATAGGCAGTGCGCGTTACCAGGTGATTGGTGTGCTGGCTACCAAGGGTAGCAGTGTTGGTTTTAGCGGCGACAATATGTGTCTGGTGCCCGTTACGCATGTGAAACTCAACTACGCCACCCAGCGTACGAGCTACGTAGTGACTGTGCAGGTAGAGCGACCCGAACAGGTTGCGCCTGCGTTCGCTGAAGCCGAGGGGGTTTTCAGAATCATTCGCGGTGACCGCCTCGGCACACCCAACACTTTCGCAGTGGTGAAGAGCGACAGTATTTCGAATTTCGTGATAGAGAAAACTGCAGAAATACAGATTATTGCCACAGTTATCGGGTTAATTACGTTGCTAGGTGCAGCCATTGGCCTGATGAATATCATGCTGGTTTCGGTTACGGAGCGAACACGTGAAATTGGTGTGCGAAAAGCCATAGGGGCAAGCAGTCAACTCATTCGCAGGCAGTTTTTGGCCGAATCGGTGGTCATTGGGCAGCTCGGCGGGCTGGTGGGCATTGGGCTGGGTATAGCTATCGGAAACCTGGTGGGGGCCGCCATCGGTAGTGGGTTCATCATTCCCTGGGCTTGGATAGCGCTGGGTGTGGTGTTATGTTTTATTGTGGGGGTTGTGTCGGGTTATTACCCCGCGAGCAAGGCCGCGCAACTCGACCCAATAGAATCCCTGCGATACGAATGAGCAATCCATAAAAAAACCCGCTAACCTGAATGGCAGCGGGTTTTGATGGAACGAAAATCGTTCTTATTCTTCAATCACTTCAAAAGTGAGCGTTTGTGTCACATCGCGGTGCAGTTTCACCTCGGCGGTGTATTTACCCAGCGACTTGATAGGCTCTTCTTTGATGGTGATGTTCTTGCGGTCAATTTCAAAACCTGCCTTCTGAAGGCCTTCAGCAACCTGAATGGTGTTTACAGAACCGAAGATTTTGCCGTTTTCACCGGCTTTGGCGCCAATCTGAATGGTGGTGCCTGCCAGTTTCTCAGCCATCGCTTCAGCTTCAGCTTTGATTTTCTCAAGCTTGTGTGCACGTTGCTTCAGGGTTTCATTCAGCATTTTTTCGGCCGACGCAGTTGCAACAATGGCAAGTCCTTTTGGAATCAGGTAGTTTCTTGCGTAACCATCTTTCACCGTTACGAGGTCATTGGCTTCGCCAAGGTTCTCAACGTCCTGTTTGAGTATAATTTTCATCTTTTCGGAGTATTACGGGTGAAAAATTACTTGAGCATATCGGCAACGTAAGGCATCAGGGCGAGGTGACGGGCACGCTTCACAGCCTGAGATACTTTGCGTTGGTATTTGAGTGAAGTTCCTGTTAAGCGACGGGGAAGAATTTTTCCTTGCTCGTTTACCAGTTTCAACAGGAAGTCGGCATCCTTGTAGTCAATGTACTTGATGCGGTTTTTCTTGAACCGGCAGTATTTGGCTTTTTGCGTGTCAATACTGATCGGGGTGAGATATCTGATATCTGAATCTGCCATGATAAGTGATGTTAAAAGGTTTGTACAAAAAGATTAGGCGTTGGCCGGTGCTTCTTCCGGTTTGCGGTTCCTGCGGCTCTCGGCAAAGGCGATATGATCTTTCTCCATACGCACAGTGAGAAAACGCATGATGCGCTCGTCACGACGGTAGGTAATTTCAAGATCGTTGATCAATGACCCTTCAGCCTCAAATTCAATCAGGTGGTAAAACCCGGTTGACTTTTTCTGAATAGGGTAGGCCAGCTTGCGCAGACCCCAGTGTTCTTCATGTACAATCTTCGCACCCTTCTTGGTGAGAAATTCCTTGTACTTAACAACTGCTTCCTTTGCCTGATCCTCAGACAAAACGGGAGTTAAAATGAAAACAGTTTCGTAGCGGTTCATAAATGAATGATTTAGTTTTAAAAAATGGAGTGCAAAGGTAAGAAAGTATGCGGGTTTTACCAATACCCAGGATATCTTTTTGAATGAGATGGTTCAAAGGACTTTAGCGATTCCAGATTCCTTTGGCCTTTCCTTTTATAATCAGTTGATATTGAATGGGTTGAATAATAGCTCGGGGGATGATCCCAATAACTGAAGCCAGAATAACACCCGTGCTTCCAAGCCCGAGTGGACCCGCCAGCCAGATGGAAAGCGGAATATTGATGATGCTTACAAAGATGGCGTGGTAAACACTGAGTTGAATTTTTCCCACTCCGCTCAGAAAATTACCATAGATGGCAAGACCAGCGGAGAGCGCCACCCAAAGCGCAAATACAGCGCTAAGCATGGAGGGTATTTGCAACTCCGGACCAACCCACAAGTTGTATACAACGGGTGCTGCCATGAACATCATCACTACCACCACCAGCGAAACTACCCAAATTCGCATCAAACTGCGCACCGTGCTGCGAATCCACGCATGGTCATTTTTCTGAAAAGCCTCTGTGTAGGCCGACCAATAAGGAACAGTGATGAGCGTAAAGAAAACCATCACCAGGTTGAAATACTTGAATGCAATTTGATAAGCCGGCACTTCCTCTGGGCCAATCATCTGCGTGATAATCATGTTGTCGGTAGCAAATACAACCAGCGCGGCCCCTTGGAGTATAAAAAAACGCAGACCCAGATTGGTAAGCCCGCGCATTTCATTCCAACTGGCCAGTTTCAAGGCAGGACGGTAGGCTTTGTATCTGCCCCGAAAGCCCGTGAAGTTTGCGATTAACAGCAATAATAAATTTCCGCCTCCGACAATCCACGCAACAATTTCTAGATTGGCGGGAAGCAGTTTGGATGCGAGAAACACTGCCACCAGTGAAATAAGTGTTCCGAGTGCGTTTACAAGCGTGGTAAGCGCCGGGCGTTGGTCGGCAAGCCAAATCATTTTAATGAGCTGAAAAACAAATTGAATGCAAAAGAACAGAAAGACCAGGTTCATGGTGCGCCGCAGTTCGGATTCATTGATTTCAGGCGCGTTGAACACGGCTTTCCAGTCAATAAAAAGCTGAGCGATGCCATACAATACTAGCATGGCCAATGAAATACCTGTGATGATGACGTACGCAGAGCTGACATATCTGCGCGCCAATTGCGGGTTGTTGGCAGCGAGTGCCTCCGCCAGTTTGTTTCGCAAACCATTGCCCAGCCCCAAGTCAAAAATCAGGAACCAGCCAATTACAGCTTGCATGGTTAGCCACACTCCGTATTCTGCCTGACCGAGCCAGTGCAGCAAAATCGGTACGGTTACAAAAGAAGCGCCCATCGAAACGGCCCGATAAATGGCCGATTCCAAAATGTTCTTCCCGATTTTAAGCGTTCGGGGATGCAGCTTTTGAAGCCAGTCTGAGAGTGCGTCGGGTATCACCGGCTGAACAATCTCCTCAGTTTTGAAAATACACCAGCATGGGAGGCTGCATCTTCGTAGTAGCCATAACCTTTACCTGAGCCGTAGCCATAGCCGTACCCATAACCGTATCCTCCTTTCGCTCCAGAGAAATTTACCGCATTAAACAGAATGGCGATTCTCCCAAGACGGTCCTGTTTGTAGAGCTGTTCTAAGTGGCGCAGGTGGTGTTTACTGGTTGAAGCAAAACGAACCACAAAAATGGAAAGGTTGGCAAACTTCATGAGTATCAAGGCGTCGGTTACCAATCCGAGCGGAGGTGAGTCAATGATGATGTAATCATAGCGAGATTTGAGTTCATCCAGCATTTGGCTCATCGCCTTACCCATAATCAGTTCAGATGGGTTGGGAGGAATGGGGCCTGACGGGATAATGTCGAAAGTTTCGATGACTCCACTTTGTTGAATAATTTCATCCAATTTGTGCTGACCGCTCAAACAGGTACTCATTCCCTTGTCGTTATTGAGCTTGAAGTCGTCAATGATTCTGGGTTTTCGAAGATCCAGACCTAGCAGCACAACACGGCCACCGCCTATAGCGAGAGCACTGGCAAGGTTCATGGCAGAAAAGGTCTTGCCTTCTGTTCCTACGGAAGATGTAATAAGTATCACCTTTTGTTCTGCGCTCACACCAAAAAAATTGAGATTGGTGCGTATGGATCGGTATGCTTCCGAAATGGCGCTTTGAGGCTTTGAAACAAGCACCAGGTTGGAGTCCGATTTGTTTACGCCCACTGCACCGATAACCGGTATGGTGGTTAAGGACTCAATTGTTTCGAGGCTGCGCACTTTGTCGTCTAATTGATGAATTCCATAAACCAGTACAATGGGTAACAGCAGTCCCAATATCATGGCGATGCTATATGTTTTGCTGGTAACTGGGCGAACGGGGCCCAGGCTTGCTCTGGCGCTATCAACAATTCGATTATCACTGCTCGAAGCGGCCAGCGAAATAGAAACTTCAGCCTTTTTTTCGAGCAAGTACAGGTACAGACTTTCCTGAATTCGGTATTCTCTCTCAATACCAATCAGCTCACGTTCTGTTTTGGGTATGCCCGCTATGCGGCTTTTAACATTGGCTAAATCGCGCTCCAGTTCCTGATTGTTGGCTTCAATGCTTTTTTCAATGTTTTGGATATTTTCGAGCAATAAAGCCCGCGTAACCCGTATTTCCGCATCCAACGGCACGAGCTGAGGGTTTCCTGCTTTGAGTTCCACGGTGACCCTTTCGCGATCGGTCTCGAGGTTAATGAGCTTTTCTATCAGGCTTACAAGAAGCGGGTCATAGATATTGAGCGAGCTGGGGGCAAGTTCAGAAAGGTCGTTGTTGCTGCGCACATATTCTTTCAGAAAGCCAACCATGCTTTTTCGAGCCCTGTTACCTGCAATTTCCTGGTCAATGCGTCGGGCAGTTTCCAGAATCATTTGCGATTCGGTACTCAAATTCACAATGCCTTTGTCCGTCATATAACTTTCGCGCGAGCTTTCAATGAACTCAAGGTCAAGACTGATTTTGTCTAATTGGTCCTCAATAAAAACAGCAGTGCTTGCGGCATTTCTGTTCTTTTCGTTGATGTCGTGCTGCAGATAAGTTTGAACCAGCGCATTCAGAAAGTCCATGCCTTTTTGCGGAACTTCATCAAGCATAGATACTTCTACAATGGTGCTCTGTGTACTAATGGGAGAGATATTCAGGCGTTGCGTGTAGTAATTCCGAAGGCGCTCTCTTCCGTGCAGCTGAAGCTTGTAGTTGCGAATTTCATACTTGGGGTCATTCAGCAATGCGTGGTTAAAATGCGAACGACGTTCAATAACAAAAGTGCCCAGAGGGGTGTCGAGGGGTTGGCCGAAGTACCCGCGCGAACTAAAGGGTGCGGCGCCTTCCAGTTCGTACCTAAAATCAAACTCATCACTATTTATAATGTTAACATACAGCGGAATAAAGTAGGCGTAATGGTGAACGCTATCGTAAGTGAGCTTAAATGGGCAATCGGTGTAAACCTCGCTGGTTTTGATGTTGCCAATGAGAAAGTAGGTTGTGCCGAACTCAAGTTGATCCAGCGCTCCGTCAACAATACGGTGGGAGCGAAGAATCTCCATTTCGTTCTCCATGTTTTTGTTTGCTCCTGAAACATCCAGTTCTTTCAGCAGCGACCGCGTTCCGGCCGCGGCATCGTCTTTAATCAATACTTTACAGGCTACACGGTAAACAGGCGCTGTATACCAGTTGTAGAACCACGCAACGCCCAGCGAAAGAGCCATTGAAACCACAAACAAATACCAATACCTCAGGTATTTGCTCAGAAGTAGCTTGAGGTCAAATTCTTTTTCTTCTAAGATGGGTTGTTGCTCCATAACTTGAATGTGCGAAGTTAAGGAGCTACCGTGATTTCCACGCGCATATTTCGCATGTGGTCCTGGGGAGTATTGGGATTTTCTATGATCTTCTGATCATCAGCGTGCCCCTCGGTCTTAATGCGTTTAGAATCAACGCCTCGCTTTACGAGGTGTTTTTTCACAGCCTCTGCCCGTTTTTTGGAAAGCTGGCGTGAATTCCCTTTAAAATTCCATCCCTCACCAAGATGAACAGTATTGGGGTCGGGTTTAATTTTGCGGGTATTGCCTGAGGTATGACCGTGAACAACAATCTCAAGGTCGGGCTTGCTTTGCATGAGCTCATACAAGTCGTTCAGCTGATTGCCCGATTGCTTGGTAAATGCGTAGGTGTTGTTGTGGAAGTAGATTTCGCGAAGTTCAATTTTATTGGCTGCCTCGAGCTCAAATGCCAGGGCAGAAGCTTGTGCAGGCTCCGAAGATTTTACTTCTGGGACATTGTTTTTTTCGGCTTTGCGTGACGCCATAGGCATCGGTCTTTCCAGGGGTTCGGCGGCAATGACTTCCGGCTCAGGATCGGGTTGTTCCACAGGCAAAACCAGATCTGTGTCCTCTTCGATAAGCACTTCAGGCTCGTGGGCAATCCACTCCTGAATGGGTGCAAAACTAAAACAGGGTTGATGGATGGCATTCACCTCTCGCCTTTCTTCTCCTACCTCGTACACCAAACGGTGTCCGCACCCCCCGTCTGTCATGTTTAGCACAGCCAGATAATAGGAGCTATTTGCGGGCATCACAAAAGTGGAACTGATGCCCATCACCTGGTTGGTTCCCGAAGACCCCGTTTCAAATGAAGCTTGCACATCAAGTTGCTGAATGGCTCCTCCTACCAGATTCTCGCAAAAATGGGGGCCGCTTTCTTCATAGAGTAAAAAATGGTAGGTGTCGTCGGCTTGTGTGGGCCACAGTTCAACAGACAGTACAGTTTCTTTCTCTGCGATGAATCGATACCAGAAAGTATAGTGGTCTTCGCTGCGGTAATATACATTGATGCCTTCGCCAGCCTTATTTTTCAATTGGAGAACTGAGGTTTTGGTTTCTCCGGAAACATGAAGTACAATAGCCTCAAAACAAGACGAGGTATCAGCTTCCTGGGCGCGAAGAGCAGGAGCCAACATCAACATACTTAGCAGAATGATACTGATGGAAAAGGGGGGGCTCATAAAGCAAGCAAAGTAACTATTTTTTGAGCAGGTATCGTCGATTTTTTGCGCCCAGCCTTGCTTTTGAATTGCTGAAACACATCGGGAAAAGGATGCATATAACCCCAGGCAGTTGATTGTAACATCAGAAAAAGTCTAAGTCGGGTTATCAAGGGGTTTTCCACACAGCAATCGGTAAAATTAGGGTGGCATGCTCTGCGTAACAGGCACGCACCTTGCTTATTTTGCTCCTTAAAATAAAGGAGTATGTTCAGCAAGAAGATTTACTGGGTTGGAATAACGTGGTTGGCCATGACCATCACTTCTTATGCGCAAGGCTTGCTTCAGCAGGTTCGCGAGGAGACCTATAACTACGTTCCTAATCCGGGGTTTGAAGAAACATTGGGAGAGCCCTGCAGGTGGAACCAAAAAGGCATTTCATTTATGGAGGAGTATTTTCGTGAGTGGACCAGCCCTACTGAAACGACTCCCGACCTATTCAGCACCCGTGTAGAGCAAGACTGTTGGGCGCATCCGCGAAAGCACAGCCCCATCAGGCAAATGCCCAAGAGTGGTGATAATATGGTGGGAATAAAAATTCAGGGCACGGGGGGCACGCCCACTTTTTGGCACGAGTACCTAATGGTTAAGCTGGATAGCACATTGTATGCGGGGCAGCGCTATTACGCCGAAATGTGGGTGCTGAGGTCTGAGCGTTCAGCCCGGGCAAGCAATAACCTGGGATTGTTGTTTTCGGATACCCTCATTCAAACCAATAACCGCTTGCCGCTGTACTACACTCCGCAAATCAATGCAGAAAAACCTGTGCAAACAAAGGGTAATCGCTGGGTAAAGGTGAGCGGTGTTTTTGATGCTCCAACTGATTTGCACTACTTGATTATCGGCAATTTCTACGGCGATGAGCAAACAGAAATCATCAAATACCCCGAGGGTGAACGCGGAGCCTATTACTATATTGATGATGTGTTGGTGCGTGATGCCAAACCGGGCGAGAAACTGAGTCCGGCTCCGAAAAAATCCATTCCACCTCCGCCGAAAAGAAAAATTGAGCAGGTAGCCTCTACCGACGATGAACCCATAACAGCATTTCAATTTGAAGTGGGCGACATCATGGAACTTCGAAATATTTTCTTTGAGTTCGACAAGGCCGAATTACTGCCCGAGTCCAAGGATGAACTTGATATGCTCGCTGATTTACTCTACGATTTCCCGCACATGGAAATTGAAATCAGCGGTCATACAGATAATATAGGTAGCGCAGAATACAACCAAAAGTTGTCCGAGGCTCGCTCAAAGGCTGTGGTTGATTACCTGGTGAAGAACAAAGCAGATAAATCGCGTCTCAGCTACAAGGGCTACGGAATGTCAAAACCTGTGGCGAGCAACGAAACTGATGAAGGTCGCCAGCGAAACCGACGTGTAGAGTTTAAAGTGATTCGCAACTAGTCTTTGCGCCATATCCACTGACGGCGACTCAGGTTGTAATAGTGTGTTTTCCCGTTGCTTTCAAGGCGGAGAATATCATCGTCAATTCGTTGATATTTGTCGTGTTCAAAGGTAATGAGGGTGTCGCCGGCAAAGGTGAGCAAACCCCAGTAATCTTCTGATTTAGCGGCATACAGCACTGTATCAAAAACATCAATTAAACGGAAGGTTGGTTCTACAACATATGCTCCGGTGGTATCAATTACTCCGTAATTCTGCTTGAATTTCACAACGGCCATATGATCTTTAAAAGCTGACGCAAACTCGTAGCGAAAGGGAATAACGGTTTTATTATCAATGTTTACGTAGCCCCAATTGCGCTGTTTCAATACAGGTATCCACCGCGGATTGTTCCAATCTCCAATGGCATCGTAGTTTGCCGGAAGTATTCGATTGCCGCGTGCATCAATCAGGCAATACTTTCCTTTCAGAAGCACCGAAACATATCCGTATTGAAATCCAACTTCCTTGATGTTTCTGCCATCTGCCTGGTAAACAAAGTCTATGGCTACGGCTCCGGTGTCGTTCAAAAATCCGAGTTTTTGACCGCGTACAGCAGCAATCAAGCTTTGGTAGGGCAGGCCAATGTTGTCGTATTCAAAGGGAATGAATAACTTACCCTTTTGATCGTAAAGCCCATAGAGGTCTTGTTCCCTGGCACGGGTAACACCCCTTTCAAACTCTTCGATATATGTGTGCCGGATTGGAATGACTTCCTCGCCCCGGATATTAATTATTCCGTACAGGTCATCCACACCTACTTTGGCAAAACCGTCTCTGAAGGATGTTCCAAAGTCGTATTGGAAAGGCACAATTGTTTTGCCTTTCTTGTCAATGTATCCCACTTTTTCGTCGAGCACCGCGTAAGTGAGTTTGTCCGTGAAATCACCCAGTTCATCATATTTAAAGGGAATAACCACGGCTCCTTGCCGGTTAACTGCACCGTACAAATCTTCTTTTTCTACTACAGCCAGTCCACCCAAGAACAATTCGGCCGATTCGTATCGAATGGGAACTACCACGTTGCCCGATTTATCAATGAATCCCATTTTCCCTCCTTTGCCCACCAGAGCCAATCCTTCGTTAAACGGTTCTACCCAGTCGTAGATGGCAGGTACGGCTACCTTCCCTTTTTCGTTTACAAAGCCCCAGAGCCCGCGAATTTCAATAGGGAAAAACCTTGTTACAGCAAGGTTGAATTTTTCTTTCAGCTCATCCATTCTGGGGTAATCGGGATATTTTAAGGTGAAGCTGGCGAGCGTTTCTGCGGTGAGGCTTCTTACCTCTTTATTGTAAATCAGTTGCCATGCTTCAGGCACGTTGGGGTTGTCAGGGAAACTCCGGATAAACTGATGCAGCTCCGCCGGGGTTTTGTCAGGCGTACTCAATTCATACACTTTATCGAGGGCAGCTCTTCGGTATGGGCTGTGGGGGTATGATTCGGAAAAAGCCAGAAATGAACCCAGCTTACCATCGCGGGTCATGTAGGTGTAGAAGGTTTCTTCGTACAAAGCACGCGCTTCAGGTATCTGGCGGGCGTCAGGATATTGCTCAATAAAAGCGAGGTAACCTTCGTGGGTGTGGTTGATTTTGACCTGGTCAAAAGCAAGTTGATTTCGAAGCTGAATGGCTTCCTCCCATTGCAGCGCGTCGGGGTGCTTGTCAATAAACCGCTGGTATGCAGTTACGGTATGAAGCTCTTTGCTTCTTACAAATGCAAAGGAATCTATGTACAAAATTTGCGACTGAATGCTGCTGTCGGTAACCCCGTAAAGGAGCATAAACTCCACGCGTTTCGGGTCATCAGCAGGAAACATTTCTCGCGCCATTTCTGCATAGTGCAGGGCGGAATCCAGGTTGTGGAAAGGATTGTCGTTGCGGCCGAAGATAATGCTGAGACCGTATGCCGATGCACCAGGCCATTTTTTTAGCCCGCGTTCAAATTGACTTTTCGCTTCAAAATAGTTGTACACCGAGAGGGCTTCAAAACCCTTTCGGACGCGGCCTTTTGAAAAAGACAGACAAAGAATCAGCAGCGGAAGTGCAAAAACCAGCCAGCGCTTCATGGTGTGTTAGCCAGATTGGGTTGACACAAAAAAGGGGATCGCTGATCCCCTTTGGTAATGATTCAAACCAGTGTTAACGCTGAACCTGATCATACACAATTTTAAATTCGTTGTCGTCTTTGAAAAACGGATAGCCTATGGCCATGGTGGCCCGAGCAGAGTCCGAACGTCCATCGTCCTTCAGATATTCTGCGTAGAACATCAAACCGAATTTGAACATCTCTTTCTGATCATCATCCATGCGGTCAACAGAAACAGAGCCGAGCTTGGGGCTCCATTCTCTCATAAGCATGTCAGCTTCTCCGCGGCGATTGATGGTGTAGAGCGTAGCTCCGTACATTAAGGCTGCACCGGCATCGTCAGGGTCAATATCAACAAGGCTCTTGTATATACGGGCAGCCTGGCTGAGACCTCTTGGATCGCGGTCTTCAAGGTGTATATCAGCTTCGCGCATTGCTTCAGACCTTAGTTCCACAAAGAAATCCTTGTGAAGATCCCAATACTCAAGTTCTTTGTCTTTTCGACGGTACTTGGAGGCATACTTCAGGGCATCGCGAAATGCCTTAGGGTACTCATCGCGGAATTCTTCAAGTCGGCTCATTTCAAAATAAGCCTTTGAGAGGTAGAGAAATGGTTCAGCATCCCTTCGGGTGTCAGATTTTTCGGTGTACTTTTCTGCTTTTCGAATGAGTTTTTCATAATCGCCATCCACGTAAAGTATCAAAAGGTCGTTGTACTTGTCTTCCTGTTGCGCAAAAAGGCCGAATGAAAGGCAGAAAATGAAGATGATAGATGTAGAAAATGTGCGTAACATGCAACTTTGTTTTTTGGGTTCAGAGGCGGTAGGTGCAAAACCCATGCCTATCCGAGAATCAAAGATAGAAGGAATTTAATCATTAGACTCATATCGGTACTACTTTCCTACTTTTGCGGGGTATGAGAATTGACATTATCACTGCACTTCCGGGGCTTTTGGAAAGCTGGCTTAACGACAGTATCATGAAGCGGGCGCAGTCCAAGGGTGTAGTAGAACTCGTTGTGCATAACCTTCGCGACTACAGCACCAACAAGCACAAACAAATTGATGATTACGCCTTTGGTGGTGGTGCCGGTATGGTGTTGGGGATTGAGCCTATTGCACGGTGTCTGGATGGGCTGAAGGAAAAGCGGAATTACGACGACGTAATCTATATGGCTCCCGACGGGGAAGTACTCAGGCAGCCTCTGGCAAACAAACTTTCCGTGAAGCAGAATCTCATTATCCTTTGTGGGCATTATAAAGGTGTTGATGAGCGTGTGCGAGAGCATTTGGTGACCCGCGAAATATCCATTGGTGATTTTGTGCTTTCGGGAGGGGAACTAGCCGCCGCTGTGCTGGTAGATGCCGTTGTTCGTTTGGTGCCGGGAGTGCTGAATGACGAAACCTCGGCTTTGAGCGACTCCTTTCAGGATAATTTGCTGGCTCCACCGGTGTACACAAGGCCGGCGGATTTCAACGGCTGGAAGGTTCCTGAAATTCTGATGTCAGGAAATACACCGGCCATCGAAAAATGGCGACACGAGCAGGCTTTGAAGCGTACGGCAGAGCGGCGCCCTGATTTACTCTCTGCCGACGAAAAATAAATTCGTCCGCGTGGTAGATTGTTGCTGTTATTATTCGTAATATTGCAGCCCGAAAATTACAGGTGGTTACAAGCCACAGATAAAGCATATCCCGATGGAAAAAATCAAAGCAATTGCGCAGGAGTTGGTACAGGTAGGCGAGCACCCAAAGTTCAAAGCCGGTGACACTGTTACTGTTCACTATAAAATTCGCGAGGGCGCAAAGGAGCGTATCCAGCAGTTTCAGGGCGTTGTGCTACAGCGCCGTGGCAACGGAATAACCGAAACTTTCACCGTGCGTAAGATTTCAGGTGGAATCGGAGTAGAGCGTATTTTTCCCATCAGCTCTCCGTTTATCGAGAAAATTGAACTGAACAAGAGCGGTATTGTTCGTCGTGCACGAATCTTCTACATGCGTGAGCGAACCGGTAAAGCCACCCGTATTAAAGAGCGTCGCTCAAACACTTCGGGCAACTAAGCTTCCGAGATTAATCGAATTGAAAAGCCGCACGATTGGAGCGGCTTTTTTTATTTATGGTAGAGCAACACTTTTCTCAATCAATGGCTAAGCTTAGCATTATCATTCCAGTCTTTAACGAATCAAAAACTATTGTTGAGGTTTTGTGGAAGATTACGGATTTAGAGCTTTGTCATGGCTTCGAGAAAGAAATAATTCTCGTGGATGATTGCTCATCCGATGGCTCAGACCAATTGATTGAGGACTACATACAAAAGTTGCCATCGGGCGATTCGAATATCCGCCTCATCCGGCAGGTTGTGAATCGAGGTAAAGGTGCTGCTGTTAGAAAGGGTATCGAAGCGGCCACCGGCGAATTTTTGATACCTCAGGATGCCGATCTTGAGTTGGATCCGAATGATATCAATGTTTTGCTGCATTTTGCAGTGACCAACAATGCCACCGTCGTTTACGGGTCGCGGTTTTTAGGCAGAACAGCCATCAATGATATGGGGGTGTTGCAAAGAGTAGCCAACCTGTTCCTAACCCGATTGTCTAATGCACTTTCCGGTCAACAGGTTACTGATATGGAAACGTGTTACAAGTTGATAAAGACGTCGGTAGCGAAAAGTTTAAAACTGCGTGAGAATCGCTTTGGCTTTGAGCCGGAAATCACAGCCCGACTCAGCAAAATCAAAGGCCTTAGGATAGCTGAGGTGCCCATCTCGTATTTTCCGCGAAACAAGGCGGCGGGAAAGAAAATCAATTGGAAAGACGGGGTAAAGGCCATGTACTGTATTTTTCGTTACAATTTGTTTTAGCACACTGTACCCCAATTTGCTCATTACTCTGCGGAAAGGTGGCGATAAGGTCCTTTCGGAAGACTGAAAAATCTGGAATTCAGAAAATCATTTTTTTCAATCTCGAACCGACGCACTACGAAGGTGCCGTCATCGAGACGTTCAAAGTTCTGGTTGTATTCCAAATCTTCTCGCTCTAAAATGCTCATAGTTTCATTTGGGCCAGCAAATGAAGAAAGTATGAGGAGCTCCATAGGTGTACTCCAGCCAAACCAATAATATTCAGGTTGCCAATCGTCCTTGTCAATGAAAAACTTTTGGCCATCCACATTCCGGGCCTTTTCAATAATTGCCTCGTGCATTGCGGTTCGTCTGCTTAAGTCTTCACCGAAGCCCCATATTCTATGGGCTTCATAAAGAGTGAACGCCGCAATCGCCAAGATCAAAATAGATTTTTGTATTTGATGCAGACGCGGAATGACTTCTGCCAGCAGAAACACCAAAACGATAGCAACAAAAGGACTGTACATGGATTGAATGTACCGGGTGTAATTCGTTGCCTCCTTCGCTGAGTTAACCAGTACAATCAAAGCCACCACTCCTGCAAAAATTTGCAGCGTGCGGAAATAATCTTTTTGCTTTAGGAAGTAGGCAGTACAAAACATAAAAGTAAGAATAGCAAACGTATATTCTGACAGCAGCATCAACAGCAATTCCTTGATATATTGCGGATGCCATAGCTGGCTAATGTGGTGATTATGGTCGGTGTAGGCAGAAACCTTCCCCGCCTCATACTCACTGAATGTACTGATCTTAATAACGAATATGACAATGATGATGAATACAATCCATGCGGCAACAGGCAACCAGTTCTTGTCGGTCTTGCGAATTGAAGGGGTTAGAACCGCTACCGAAATAAAGTGCTCAGGGTGACTTGTTAAAATCAGAATCACGCAAATGGTTAAAAGAACTATTCTTTGAAACCCCGATTCACCGTTTGTCAGCAAGACATAATAAAGCATAAGCAAAGCACCACCATAGGTAATCTCCATCATTGGGCTGAAATGTAAAAAGTGTTGATTCACAACAGGAATGAGGAGTGCCCCTAAAGCCAGATAACTATTGGAGTAGCGAAATCTAATGAACAGAGCGAGGAGGACGTAGAACAGGGCGTTACCAAGCGATGCTAAAATGGCAAGCTGTTTAAGCTCGAGTCCCAGATACAAACCACCCAGCGGAACTAATTGAGAAATGGCCAAAACCAGTCTTCCATGCTCAATATGAAAGGACTGAGCATTTATAGCGTGAAAAAAGTAATAAGCTGCATCTGCATACAGTCGTTCACGGAAGAAAACCAGTGCAATTAAGATAGTAAAGCCTGCCAATACCAGGCTGAAAAGATCGGCAGGCTTACTAAGCTTTTTACTGTTTGAGCTCATCCATCCGAGCTAATAAAGGGAGAAAACAGGGCGAAAAGATTGTGTCGGAACTTAGAATCGTGTCCAACGTATGTTGTTCAGCTGCACCACTTCACTTTCGGGAGCGTGGCTGTCGGTTTGAACGCCAAACATGATACGAATGTCTGCCAGCATCAAATCGGTAAAGTCGAGGAAAGGGATGGAAATGGTGTGCCACTCTTCAGAGGGCAATGCGAGCAATGAAATTTCAACCACATGGCTGCGGTTAAACGCAGCGCATTGGCTACTTTGCTGCGGACGTTTGCCGTGGGTATATATCTCCAGTGTTTCCACGTCGGTACCCTCTGGTTTCAAGACGTCAAAGTGGACGTAGCCTGTGTTGTAATTTCGGGCGGTACGCGGGTTGAGCAACCTGAAATGAAGATGCACCTCGCCGCTGGCATCTGCGAAAATTCGCATCGGCTGCTCCGTAAAAGATGTGTCTGTGAGTACAGTAATGGAGCCTTTACAGACTTCAGGTACAACGCCATAGGTGGTGAGGTTTCCGTTCCAGCCACCGGGCTGACCATCGCGCCATATCAGTTGACTGTCGTTAGAAAAAGTGCAAGAGCCATCATCTACCGTTGCTCTGGGGTCATGATTTTCAGCAAGATGGTCAGTGCAGCCTGTGATTTCTTCTTCGCGGTCGCACGAAATCAATACCATAGCAACAAGCAGCAGCAGAAACAATCGAATGGATTTCATAGGGCTGGTTCGTTTCACGGCACCAAATTAAGTATTATGTCCGGCTTGTTGTAAAAGAGTTTTAAACACAGGGCCTTTAACAAAGACAACATGAATCACTGTTGACAGAATTTGGTGAACCTCTATAGCGATTCATTGCAATTATCAATGTAGAAATACCATCATCATGGATTATATTTGGGCCAAAATTAAAATATGACCTATACACAACTTCTCTATCTCACGGCTATCGATACCCATCGGCATTTCGGAAAAGCTGCAGATCAATGCTTTGTAACCCAGCCTACCTTGAGTATGCAAATTCAAAAGCTCGAAGAAGAGTTGGATGTACTGGTCTTTGACCGTTCAAAGAAACCCGTAGAACCTACCGAAATCGGCAAGCGCATTATAGCCCAGGCCCGTGTGGCACTCCGTGAGATGGATAAAATCACGGAACTGGTGCACCACTCGCGGGGCGTAGTTGCAGGAGAGTTTAAAGTGGGGGTCATTCCCACGGTTGCATCTACACTCATTCCGCGGATTTTGCCCGTGTTTTTGCGGTTATTTCCTGATGTTGAACTTATTGTGGAGGAACTGCAAACGGAGGTTATCATTGATAGGCTTCGAAAGGATTTACTCGACGTAGCCATTGCAGCTACACCTTTGGGTTTACAGGGCATCATTGAGCAGCCTTTGTATTACGAGCCTTTTGTGGCATTCATCCCCGAAAATCATCGCCTGGCCTCAGAGAGTTTTGTGCTTAACTCGGAGTTGCGTCTTGATGATATTCTGCTCCTTAACCAGGGACATTGCTTCAGAAACAGCGTGATAAACCTTTGCGAAAGCGCATTCCGCGACCACAGTACCGAGAATAGTCGCCATATCAAGCTGGAGAGCGGTAGCTTTGAAACACTTATAAAGCTTGTGAAAAAAGGTATGGGAATGACCTTGATTCCTTACTTAACCGCCGAAGAGCTTTCTGCCGAGGACAAAAAGCTTGTGAAGCCTTTTGACTACCCCAAACCCACGCGCGAAATTAGCTTGCTGTACAGCAGGGCGCAACTCAAAATCAATCTGGTAAACGCGCTGGCAGAAGTGATTACAGACGCAGTACCCGATAAAATGCAAAAACCGGAATCAAACCACATACTCAGTCCTGTTCGCAATGAGCGGTGAACTTTTCATGCCTGAGCTTTCGTACCTTTGCGCATCTTAAATTTATGAGTGCCACGAGTGAAATAAAATGCAGATCGTGCGGTAAATGGACCCCCGGAGGGCAGCTTCATTGCATACATTGTGGCGCATTGGTAGATCCTGGAGAAATTGACCGCAAAGCGCGAAAAAAGCGCGCAGAGGCCCAGCGTGCACGTGAAAAAGCCGCTGAAACCCGACTCGAGAAATTTATTAAGCGGCTGAAGAAGTCTGAGAACCCGTTTCACCGTTTTGTCTATCACGTGCTCAATATTATCTGGATGATTTACATGGGTATTGTGTCATTTGTAATTTGGTTTACTGCCATTTTTTCCGGATGACAACCGGTCGTGTATTGTTTGCGGTAATGATGGTGCTTTATGCCATGCTTTACCTGCTGCGGGTCCTTGATGTATATATTCCTGTGGTAAGTGATTATCTTGCTGATTTGCTTGCCTTGCCTGTGATACTCACCATTTCGCGCTTTCTGATGATTAAGTTTAAAGTGGTGAATCCGAGTTTCGAAATCAACCTTTGGATGGTGCTTCTCACTGCGACGTACGTATCTTTGGTATTTGAGTGGTGGCTGCCACCTCGCTCGGAGCGCTATACTTCCGATTTAGTTGATGTTATGGCCTATTTTTTGGGAGCTATTGCTTACTATCTTTACCGACGAAGTTCCAAATCAACCCCATATGCCGACAAGAATTCCTGAGTTCTTCCTTATTAGTTTCCTGATGATGATTGCCAGCCTCCTGCATGCACAGGAGCGCGATTTCAAGAAAATGTCAGCACGAGAGCGTACGGAGATGGCCGGGCGCGAAATGCTTGAAGCTGCTCAGGATGGAGCATTTCTCAATTTCATGGATCAGGGCCACGCACTCTTTGTTCAAAAACACTACCTGAAGGCCATTCGCAAATACGAGGAAGCCGCACAACAACGGCCTAACAACGTCTATCCACCTGTCATTATCCGCGATATTGAGCTCTCGATGAAGGACACATTGAAAATTTTGCGCGAACGCGAGGAAGAGCAGATGGCGGAACAAAGAACCAGAAAACAGCCTGAATTACCCGACCGGGAACAGCGGATGGAGGAATTCCGAGAGCAGGAAAAAGTCAGGCAGCAACAGGTGGCCAATTGGGAGGATGCGGAGCGCGAACGTTTGGCGCGTGCGCGGGTGTTGAAAGAGGAAGAGGAAGAGCGCCAACGCCGATTGGGTGATACGCGCGGTAGAGATGTGCCGGATGCGACTTTGGAAGATTTTCAGCGAGACCTCGCGCAGCAATATAGCGAGGGTGTAACGCAACGCACCTACATGGATGGAAGCAGAACCGTTACCGAACGTATTGTAGTGAAAGGGCAACTGGGCAACGAGTACAAACGTGTAGAACACCCTTGGGGAGGCAAGTTCTTTTTTAAGAATGGAAAATCCATCTCCGAGGAAACCTGGAACCAGGAAACCCGCTGAATTTTACTTCTTCGTTTCCATGAGCTTTATTCCTGCACAGACCTCTACGGGTAAATGATTTTCGCGCGGGGGAATGGGGCAACTGTAGCGCGGGTTATACGCACAATACGGGTGGTAGCTCTGATTAAAGTCCAGTATCCAGACAGAGTCACCAGATGGTTGAACATCCATGTATCGACCTCCCCCATAGGTGCTCTCACCATTGCTCAAATCTGTAAAGGGTAGAAAAAGAGGGATGTCCGAGCGTTTTTGAAGCGCCGGGGCAATTGACATATTTCTATACACCTTCAGGGAGCAAGGTTCGCCTTTTAACTCAAAATGCAGTATTCCCTCTACGCGATAACGGGCAATGCGCTCGGTTGTAGTAGGCATTTCAACTATTTCGGTTGAATCTGAGGGCTCAAACCGGGCATTTACAACGAAGGCAGTGTCGGGCTCAAAGTAGGGCAGACCCGAAAATTCTGCGAGGCTTTCTTCGCTGAGCGGAGAAGTTTCAGGGTTAAAAAAAACACTGTCTTTCAGCGCCCTGAATGCCAATTGCCGCTCTTCGAAATCCGATGGTTGAGCATTGGTTGTTGAGGCAAGGAGCACCCCTGAAAAGCAGCTAATCAAGCAGATATTTGAAAATAAACGGTAGGTCATGATGAAGGCAAGTTTAACATTTTCAGACGTTCGATGGGCGGGAATTTTCCGGCCGTTTTGCGGAATTCGTCTATCTTGCACACAGAAATCGAGCCATGGAGATTGCACGCGAATTAAAAGACACCAGTAACGCTTTGCGCGAATTCGTTGCCTCTGTGCTCGACCGTAATCTCGGGGTGGACTGGCTCATAGAATGCGGATTGCCCGAAGAGCGAATCGAGGCATGGCGAAGAAAAAAAGCGGGAGCTGAGGCCCAGGTAATGCCTATGGCCGGTGCGGAACATCCCATTTTCTTTGCACCACTTGAGGATATTGCAGAGCTGCTTAAAATTCACTGGGATACCGAATTTTATGCCGTGTTTGGCGACCTTGAAACCACAGTGGTTTTCATTCGCACGCTCGAGAAATACCTCGATCCGGACATGGCGCGCCGCGAGTTGTTTATTTTTCAGAAACACCTTGTGCTGGGCGTAAGCGGTGAGTTGCGGGCGCGTATTATTGCGTACCGGAGTATGTTGGAAGTGGGAAAGGAGGGCTTCCCCAGGATTGAGAGCGTAAAAGACAGTTTTGGAAATTTGTGGACGGTGGGAAAACCCATGCGCATCAAAACCAACTCCACCCTCAGGGTGGGAGACGTTGTAGAATACATCATCACCGCTTCCGACCCTGAGCAAGAGCCTCTGCAATACCGTATTTTGGGCTACAAGTGGGAGAGCAGTAACATCCTCCGACTTGTAATCGACGAGAAAATGGTTGGCAAAGACGGAAAGGTCAACCTTACCATTCGCAGCAATCGTAAATTTCACGCCTATCCGCTGGGATACGACGACCGGGTGGTCTTTGAGTACCAGATACTGCCACGTGAATTATCCTTCGCCAAAAAAACTTAATTACGCATCAATTACACATTAGTCCAAACAACAAGTAACCTTTTGGCACGTTTCTTCGTCATAGTAGTAGTGCCGAAAGCATCCGAAGTGATGTAGATTGTATCCTGATTCGCAACCAGAAAAACTTGAGTCGGCACCTTAAGCCCACCCCCGCGGTGGGCTTTTGCTTTCTATCATTCGGCGTCTTTACCACTCCTTGGTCAAATAGAACCGCTGCTCGTTTTCGAAGTACCGAAGCCACAATGGTTACACAGCACTTCAAAAAATATTTGCACCTTTGTACCGTTGGTTAATACAATTGGTTGGTTAACGCAAAAGCTTCACGAAATGTGAAAAACGCATAGGATGTGTTTACCTTTTGCAGAATCCGGGTCGCCCATCCCAAAGTGGCGACTCGGATTTTTTGTAGGTGCTCTCTCCCGGTAAATCAGATTTTTTTGGAGAAGTCATATTTTTTTTGTAACTTCAAACCATATCACTAATCACTTACCGCCATGAAAATCTTACGTCAAAAAATCTACGGAAAGCGCAAGCAGCTTATCAAAGTTCACATCGACAAGCCGGCTGTAGTTAAGTTTTTTACCCCGGAAGCTTTTTCAAGGTATAAAAGGGGCTTTACCCACGACTATTGGGGAGGATTTACCGAAGAATCACCGGCAGTTTTTGAAGTCCCGAAAAAAGGAGTGTACATTGCAGTGGTTGAGAAAGGTACTTTTACTAACCCGATTGAAGTAACAGCAAGGGTGGAGTTGACGCCTCCTGAATTTGACTACCTTAATGGAGTTCCGGAGAATGAAACCCACTCCAAACTTGAAGCAGAATACGACGATACACTGGAGTAAATGAATCTGATAACGAAACAAAACTCCCGCCCGAACGGCGGGTTTTTTTTATGGCCTTGGGGGGCAATACAGTTCTTGTCATTGCTAGTGGTGGCTGCTGTGCTCACGGCCTGTGGTGATAGTGATCAGCAACAACCTGAATCCCTCGATAAAGCTACAGAGCAGGATCATTTGCCACCTGAATCGGTAGAAAATGCCAAGACAGCAGAAGAAAAGAGAGCGTTTCCTGTTCTGAAGCAGGCCAACCACGAAAAATTCCTGCGAAAATTTTGGGAAGAAAACCCCGAACGAGTCGTGAGGATTACAACCAACCTCGGCGAAATTGATATTCGGCTTTTTGAGGAAACCCCCATTCACAGCGCCAGTTTTTTGATGTTATCAAAAAGGAATTATTTCAAAGAGACTCTTTTCACCCGCGTAGTACCCGGTTTCATTATCCAGGCAGGAAGCAGCGATCGAGAAGAGCTTTACCTGAAGCGCGTTTTGATAGGATCCTATGCGCCCGATCCCGAATTTAAGCCGCACCTGATCCATCGGCGTGGAGCTTTGTCTGCCGCGAGACCCTACGAAAAGAACCCCGAAAAGCGCTCATCAGAATACGACTTTTTTATCGTGGTGGGCCGAACTTTCGACGAGCCGCAATTGATGGCTTTGGAACGTGATCACGATAAATCGTTTTCAGAAGAGCACCGCAAAATCTATCAAACAGAAGGCGGGGCGCCCCATCTGGACGGTGAGCATACCGTTTTTGGTGAAGTTGTTAGCGGGATGGACGTGGTGGATAAGATAAGCCAGGTGCCGACTGACCAGAGGGAATGGCCACGCGAAGATGTGGAAATCCTGAAAGTTGAAGTGCTCAATGAGCCGTGAAGCGCCGCTTGATTCTGAAAAGTTTAATCATTTCCGAATCCGGGTTGATTTGCTCAAACCCCACGCGAAGCAAAATTCGGATTGATGCCTCGTTTTCACGTTTAACCTGTGCTTCAATGCCTTCAAATCCAAGTTGGGTAAAGCCAAATTGAACAAGGGTTTCCACCGTTTCTGTGCCCAGACCTTTCCGCCAATGCAGTGGAGCAAGACGATAACTCAACTCGGGCAGCACCCTATGCTCGGGTGGATGAAAACCGGCCAAACCAATGAGTGCTCCGGATTCGCGATCCTTGAGAAGCCATTGACCGTAACCAAGATGGTGGTGGTTTTCCAGTTCTTTAAGCAGGTAGCTGGCCGTTTCTGAAGGTGAGCCCCAGCCCGAATAGCACAGGTGCCTGGTAAATGCGTAGTCCTGATGCAACCCAAACAACCATAAGGCCAAATCCGGATCAGGAGGCAAAAAGGAAATGCGCCTACTTGCGGGTAATGATGGATTAGAAACGCTACTCAAAAGCTGTCAATCGCTACAAAATTCATCGGAACTTCAACAATGCTCTGATAATCCTGGCCTGCTTCCAACATGTCGTCATCGTCTTCCTCGTACACCCAGTTGATGGTGAGTTGGGTTTTACCGCTCTGGTGCAAGCGGTTCATTTTTTTGAATACTTCCAGCAGGACTTTGGCGCTACTCGTATTGAAATACTCCAGTGCTACATTCAATTCTGTTTCTTTGGCCGGGTTCTCAATGTATTGATCCAACCAATCGTGCATGGGTTGAAAAAACTTAAACGAGTCTTCAGGAACAGATTTACCTTTTAACTCGAGCTTGCCGCCGACCCCGTCAAAATGGATGGCCGGAGTTTTTTCGGTTTCCTGGGTAGTGTAGGTGCTCATGTAAGGGTATTTTGCGAACGAATGTAATGCATTTAACCCAATTGCCGGTCGGTGAGAATAGCTCTTTGATGCAACCTAAAGTTTGTGGATGGGCCAGAGAAAATTTGATTCTTTACCGAAATATGGTCAAATTCACACCCGATTGTGGTTTTGTGAGATGAGTGCAAAAAGAAAACGGGAAACAGAAGTATGCGAAATCTGGCTCGATGAAAAGGGCTGGATTCATACCTGTTTTAAGTCCGGTGCCGAGGTGGAAGTGAAACACATGCAAGAAATTGATCAACATTTGTCGGTACTTTCTGCCGGAAAACCATTTAAAAATGTGGTTGACCTCCGAAATAAGCATGTGTCGTTTGATCCCGCCGCACGAAAGTATGCTGCAAAGTCGGAAATAACCAGATTCATCAATGGTTCTGCTATTGTGTTCAATACTTTACCTGCTCGGATGGTGGTCAATTTCTTTCTTAAATTCGATAAACCGGCCTATCCGGTAAAGGCTTTCAGTGATATGGCAAAGGCCGAAGAATGGTTAAAAAAGCTTTGACAATGCACGATTTACTGAAGATATACAACAAGGTTAATGCCTTTGGGCGGATGATGGGGATGGAGCTGGAGGTTATCCGTCCAGGAGAGGTGCAGTACACCATGTCCGTTACCGATTTACATTTGTCGAATCCGCTAGCTGCTCATGGTGGAGCTGTTTCAGCTTTAATGGACGGGATATTGGGCGTTTCGGCTTTGTCTTTATCAGTGGAAAGCGGAAGACTTGTTTCTACAGTAGAGTTCAAAATCAATTACTTTAGGCCGGTAAAACCGGGAATGATTCTGGTGGGGAGGGGCAAAGTGGATTTCGAAGGTAAACGACTCATTTCCGCTTCGGGCACTATTCACGACAAAGAATCGGGAGTGCTTCTCTGCACTGGCTCAGGAACGTTTAACCAGTACCCTGCTGATAGTATTGGCTTTGGAACGACGGCTAAACCGTAAAATTCAGCACCCCGAAGAAAACGATTTGCATAAGCAATAAAACCAAGGCTAGTGGATTTGCCTTGTTCTTCACAACGCTCAGGTACACCCCGAAAAAGATGAAGGCGGTTATAAGCCAGCCCAAATAGTTGTGAGTAGGAACCGTGGTTTGGTGCCAGTGCCAGAAATCATAGGCTATTGCCACCGGTTCAATGAGATAATCAATCCCAACCAAAGCCATTGCACCCAACATAGCCTTGATAACAAATGGTGTTTTGATTCGTGAAATCAACGCAGCCACCGCAACCACCAACATCATCCAGTTTACGCCAATTATAGGAGGAGTACCACCTATTTTAGGTCCCAAAGCACGGTCGTAGCTGTATTCTCCAAAAATGACCCCGGTTTGTATGCCGATCAGTTCAATCAAATAACCCGCAGCCATCAACCCAACAACTGCGAACCAAAATGTTTTGTTTTTATCCTCTTGATTGGCCAGCAATAGTCCCGCAGAAAGCAGCAGATGTATTGGGGTGAGGGAAATAAACAACTCCTGCCAGGGCGATACAAATCCAATCATCCCCACCAGATGTGTGACCACAACAATGAGAATGGAAATTTGGAGGAAACTGGGTTTAATATGCTTCATTTAATCAGGTCTGCTACAATCTTTCCGGACAGCAAACATAGCGGAATTCCGCCGCCGGGATGCACACTTCCGCCGCAAAAATACAAGCCTTTTACGCGTTGACTGAAGTTGGGATGCCTGATAAACGAATTGAACAGCCCATTGGAGCTGGCTCCATAAAGCGAACCCTGATAAGAGGAAGTTCTCATTTCAATGCGTCGGGGATCTAGAAAGTCCTCTGCTTCAATCAATGGCTCAATGTCTTCACCCAGTTCTTTACTCAAACGACTGATGACATTTTTGCGCGTGCGGGCTATGATTTCGTCCCAGTTTTGCCCGGTATTGTGCGGTGCGTTCACCAAGATATACCAGTTCATGCAGCCGGGAGGCGCATCATAGGACTCGAGCACAGACGATATGTGGAGATATACGGTTGGATCATCACTGATATTCTTGACCTCGTTCAAAAAGCGGAACTCTTCGCGGTAGTTGTCGGAAAAAAAGATGTTTTGCAACCCGAGATTGTCAAAATTCTTGCGAATACCCCAGTAAAAGATGACGGCGGAGGTGGAGCGGTCTTGCCGAAGAGTGCGCTCCGGAGCCGGCTGGTTGGGCATGAGCCTGCGATAGGTTGGCACTACATCCATGTTGCTCACCACCCGATCAAAAAGCCGGTTTTCACCGTGTACGCGTACGCCCATGGCTGTGTTTTGTTCAATGAGAATTTGTTCTACCGGAGAATTAAATTCAAAAGCTACTCCCAACTCACGGGCGAGTTTTTCAGTGCTGCGGCTAATACTGGCCATGCCGCCCTCAGGAAAAAACGTGCCTATGCTCATTTCCAGGTGGGGAATGATATTAAGCACTCCCGGAGCAATGTATGGATTGGAACCGTTGTAAGTAGCAAACCTGTTGAACAACTGAACCAGCTTGGGGTGCCCCAGCCGATCTTCATTGGCCCTGTTCATGGTTTTGGTGAGCTCTAACTTGTGAATCTGCAGAAACGACCGGAAGGTATCAAAGCTAAGATACGTTCGGAGCTTGTGAAGGGAGTTCTTCATAAACAGATCAGCGGTAAGATTGAACAGGCGTTCGCTGTGGGCCAGGTAGTCGCGCACTTTTTTTTTGGGCACACCGAGTACCTTTTCACACTCCTGTGCAAACCTCTCGGGATTGTCATAAGCGATAAAGTGTGTGCCATCCGGATAGAAATATCGGCACGATTCGCCCACGCGTTTGTACCTGAAGTAATCATCGGGGTTTTTTCCGGCATCGGTAAAGAGATCCGTTACGTTTTCGGGCATGGTAAAGAGCGAAGGCCCCGCGTCAAAGCGATATCCGCCCACGACAATATCCGTAAGCTTTCCACCGGCATAGCTGTTGGCCTCAAAAACGGTTACTTCATGTCCGTTGAGGCGGAGGCGGATTGCTGCTCCAAGTCCTCCAATTCCTGCACCGATTACCGCAATTTTCAACTTTCAGGTAGTTGGGTTGTAATCACAATACAATATTAGAATAGTTTTGTGCGCTCACCTTTGAAAAAATGACTGAATTTTCCTCCGATCAGGTAGTAACTGTATCTTTTTTTCGCTACCGTGGCCTTAACAAGATGTGGGGCATGAAACAGATGTACAGTGCCCGCGCACCCATGCGCAAAATGACAGGTTTGGAGTTTTTCAAGCCTCTCGGAACGGGAAGTGGATACGGATACAGCATCTGGCCCGACTTCAGTGTGTATGGCATGCTTGGCGTATGGTGCGATGAAGAGGCTGCTGAGGCATACATCCAAAGCGCACTTATGGCTGAATTTAAAGCGCACAGTGTGGAACAGTTTACGGTTTTTCTCAGACCCCTCAGTTCGCGCGGATCGTGGAGTGGGTTTAGCCAGTGGCGAATTGCTTCGCCGGACCCAAACAACAGGTTGATAGCTGCCCTGACCCGAGCCACGCTCAAGCCTCATTTCTTGTTCAGGTTCTGGAAAATGGTTCCCAGAGTTAGTCGCGAACACGAAGATTACCTGGGATTGATTTTTACCAAAGGGATAGGAGAGATACCGCTGATGGAGCAGGCTACTTTCAGCATTTGGGAGAACAAAGAGCAAATGGAATCATTCGCCATGCGAACTTTTCATGGAGAGGCTGTTCACGTTACGCGCGAGCGAGACGGATTTAAGGAAGAAATGTTTACCCGTTTACAGCCGTACAAATCGTTGGGAACATGGAAATCCGGTTCACCGCTCAACGAATATCTAAAGCCTCAAAATCATTGATATCATAAATTTCTTGGTCTCGTTCGCGCATCATTCGTTTCATTTATTAGTTTCGTCCCCTAACACAATACTGGCTACACTCAAACTCTGCGGTAGGCATGAAACGGATTATAAAGGACTACAAAAACATCACTCCGGAGCTTCTGGATATTCTCAATGATCGTTATCCTGAAGGAATTGACGAGGACGACCTGATTACTTTTTCCAATCATTTGGGCGAACTGGTCAAAGCAGTTGAAATTCGCTACGAGGACGATATCTACCTCATCAAGGTCAGTAAGCAGCTCGCTGCCAAAATGGATGAGGCCATGGAGGACGACGATTCTGATGACGACGATGATGATATGGATGATTTCGATACAGATGATTCAGACATCGCGGATGATGTAGATGATTTCGACGACGATGATGACGATACCGAAGAATCTCCACGCCGCCGGTCAGAAGAGGATGACGATGATGATGATGAGGACGATCTGTGATTGTTCTATTCGTTGAGGTATTCCTCTAAGTCCTCAATGAACTGCTGATTGCTTTTTGTATCCTTTGACCTGCCCAAAAGGGAATCAAGCATTAAATCTGCCTTGTAGCTGCCAATTCGTGATGCCTTGTTGAGGTCACGTAAAGCGCGTTTGTTCTGGTTAATTTTCAGTAATACCTTGGCCCGAAGAATATACATGTCAGGGTTTCGCTTCGTAGACATGATGCTGGTGTTGAGGTACTTCAAAGCTTCATCATAGCGCTCCTCAGCGTAGGCCTCTTTGGCAAGTTCGTATTGGTGTTCAGCACCTTTAAGAATCTGTACGTCTTGTGCGTTTGTGGATAAAACCAAGCATGTGCCGATTAAAATCAGGAAAATCCTCATGGCATTTAAGTTACAAAATGTTTGCCAACTATGGATTGAATTTCGCGAAAAGCCGCCGGTGAGGCAGCTATAATTTCGCGACCAAATACCGGTTTTCCGTCATTTCTGAAATCGTCCACCATCCCTCCGGCACAGCGCACGATGCACGTACCGGCTGCAACGTCCCAGGGGTTGAGACCTACCTCGTAAAAACCGTCGAAGCGTCCTGCCGCAACATAACACATATCTAAAGCAGCCGATCCCATTCGTCTGATTCCGCGCGTGCGCACCGTAAGCTCACCTATAGTTTTAAGATTGGCTTCCAATGTTTTCACAGAATCGTATGGGAATCCTGTTACAATGAACAACGATTCCAAAGGTGCTTCAGGTGATACGCTGATTACAGAGTCATTACAGAGTGCTTGACCGCCTTTCACCGCATGGTACATTTCATTATGTTCAGGGGCGTAGATGACTCCCAAAATGGGATCTTCGTTTTTTACCAATGCAACGCTCGTACAGTAAAAAGGAATGCTGTGCATGAAATTGGTGGTGCCATCAAGCGGGTCAACCACCCAATTCAGTCCACTTTCAGAGGGTGTGCCGGTTCCTTCTTCGGCGATGAAGCCCGCTTCAGGCAATATCTTTTGCAGCGCTGAAACCAGCATTTGCTCAGCTTGTTGATCAACGTGGCTAACAAGGTCGTTAAAGCCTTTTTGCTGAATCATGTCGCGGTGAAACAGAGATTGCTGCTCTTTCAGAAAGGCACCTGTCTGCCTGCTGATGAAGGCTACCTCAGCTGCCAGTTCTTCCAGTTCATGAGTGGTGAAATTCATCAGAAAAGCGGTTCAGCAATTTTGGTTAAAACCTCACTTTCAACCCAGCCGTCTGCCCGAAGTTTTTGAAGCTCTACCTTTTGCAGGGTGTTTACCAACTCCGGATTGTAGGGTATCCCAACTTTCACGTAATTCTCTGTAAAACCAAACATAACACCTTCCGCAGTGTCTGATTCTACAAGAACCGTAGCGGTTTTTCGCAGTTGCTCCTGGTAAAAACTGCGTTTCTTTTTGTGCGAAAGCGAGCGCAGAGCCTTGCTGCGGGTGGTGCGCACCTCCATCGGAACCACGCCATCCATGCGCACAGCCGTTGTATTGTCTCTTTCAGAATAACTGAAAACATGCAGGTAATGCACATTCAGCGAATGAAGAAAAGAATAGGTGCCGTCAAAGTGCGTGTCGGTTTCACCCGGAAAACCAACAATCACATCCACACCAATACAAGCATCCGGCATTTTCTGAAGAATGTGCTCTACACGGTTGCGGTATAATTCGGTACGGTATCGTCGGCGCATTCGCATAAGAATATCATCGCTTCCTGACTGCAAGGGAATATGAAAATGGGGTACAAATTTGTTCGAAGCGGATACAAAATCAATGATTTCATCGGTCAATAGATTGGGCTCAATGGATGAAATTCTGAAACGCTCTATTCCTTCAATTTTGTCAAGCTCCCTGATCAGGCCTAAAAAGTTTTCGTCTGAGCCATGTCCAAAGTCTCCGATGTTTACGCCGGTGAGCACCACCTCTTTGGCACCGCTTTGAGCCACCTTCCGGGCTTCATGGACGGTCTGCTGAATGCTCGCGCTCCGGCTCACACCTCGAGCCAGCGGAATGGTACAGAAAGCGCAAAAGTAGTTGCACCCGTCCTGCACTTTTAGAAAAGTTCGGGTTCGGTCGCTGCGGCTCCACGCCGGGTGAAAGTCGCGGGTTTCCTTGATGGGAGCATTGAAAATCCTTGCCGCAGATTCTTTTTCGGTTTTCTGTAAATGCTCCAGAACCTTAAACTTTTCTTCGGCCCCCAAAACGAGTGATACTCCCGGAATGGAGGCAATCTCTTGGGGTTTGAGCTGGGCGTAGCAGCCAATCACAATCACCTGCGCATCGGGGTTGTTGCGCAATGCACGTTTCACCTCGTACCGACATTTTTTATCGGCATTGTCGGTCACCGAGCATGTGTTGATGACGTAGTAATTGGCCGGTTCGTCGAAAGATACGCGGGCATAACCGGCCTCGGTAAAGGCGTGGGCAATGGCCGATGTCTCCGAAAAATTCAGCTTACATCCTAGGGTGTGAAATGCAACGGTGCCGAGGTGATTCATAAGGCCCGCAAAGGTACGAAATACTGAATGTGCGCTAAAAGCTTGCCCTTACACTCGTTATAAATCCTTCCCGATTCGGTATCCAAAGAACAACTTCATCTTGAGAGGCGCATAGTCAATACGGGTTTCCTCGCCGGCCCGTACCAGAAAGTTGTCGTATATGAGGTTGAAGATGAGGTAAAACCGCTTTGCGTTATAGCCTACGGCGTTGCGCGTAAACAGACGCATGTTGAAACGCGTATCCTCAATGTCATCAAATTCAGGGTGATTTACCTCTGCCAGCGTGGCATTGAGCATAAGCAGGGGCGCACCGGAAAGCGTAATGAAAAAATTGCGCGGTAATACAAATGTGTGTGCATAGCCAATGCCTGTTCCGGTAGACAGGTTCGCCACTTGGGTGATGTGCGCTTGTCGGTCGAGACCATTGCCAAATTCGTGGCGTACAAGGGCAGAGTCTGCGGATAGACCGTAAAGCCCGGCAAATCCGTGTAGCGTGACGCTCCCTGCGCTTTTGCGTTGAATCACGTCACCTAGAAAAGACGCCTGAAACGAAAACTGATCGTGGTTGAGTACATACAAATACGAAAGGGCGAGGTCAATGGAGGAGATATCCGACCGCATGGAGAGGGCACTTTGCGGTGGATTGCCATCAAAAACAGTGTTTGCGTTTGCAAGGTCGTAGCCCTCGTAGTACTGAAGTGTGAGGTCAAAAACGTGTTTCTTGCCGTAGAGGGTGCTCAGCAAGTCGAATTTGGTGGTGGGGTTATCGCCCCGGTAACGCATGGAGGCGGGTATTACAAAACCAAGGTCGAGCGCCAATATCTTGTATGTAAACCCCAAACCAATACCCAAACCGTTGTTGGGGCGGAAAATCAACGGTTGACCCACATCGCGGTTGCGAACCTGAAGGTCGGTTGTTTTGATGATGTTGTAGGCCCGGATAGAGAGGTACTGACGCATGGGTAACACGTAGGAGCTGTCTTGAGGAGAAGAACTTAAGGGTGTCCATGGTGTGTTGGCCACGCTTTGGTTAACGTCATAAAGCAGGAAGACGCCAATTGCCGCAAGAGCCATTTTCCATCGCAGTGCCGCCCGGATTTTTTCTTTGAAACTCACCACCTTCATCGTGGCGCAAAATTAACACATTGGTGACGTTGGTGCTAAACCCGGTTTTCCGGACAGAATTATAACATATAATCGGCGATGCATATGGAATACCTCCGACCGCATGAGCAAGTGAATAAAAAAAGCCCCAACTTTCGATGAGGCTTTTTGTTGTGATCCCGCTGGGGCTTACCGATATGTGTTTTCAGCCGCTCGTTACTCGCGTGAAAACATCATCGGCATAAACTTCTCGCCCCGCTGTATCATGGATGTATTCACATGTTTGAATAAAAAAAGCCCCAACTTTCGATGAGGCTTTTTGTTGTGATCCCGCTGGGGCTTACCGATATGTGTTTTCAGCCGCTCGTTACTCGCGTGAAAACATCATCGGCATAAACTTCTCGCCCCGCTGTATCATGGATGTATTCACATGTTTGAATAAAAAAAGCCCCAACTTTCGATGAGGCTTTTTGTTGTGATCCCGCTGGGGCTCGAACCCAGGACCCACGCCTTAAAAGGGCGTTGCTCTACCAACTGAGCTACGGAATCAATACTGATTTTTTCGGAGTGCAAATATACAGGCTATTTTGATTTAAAAAATGTTGCCCTTGTAAAACTTTGGTCTAAATTTGTAACCAGCATCAAATCAGTAGTTACTCAACCATTGGTGCCCGCTTAAAAGGTGCGCTGCGGTCAAAAAGATAGCGCATAGTAGCCAGAGTTCTGAAGCGACGTCCGCCGAGATTTTCGCAAACGCGCAACATTTTCGGATTGAAGTCGCCAATCCAGGTGAGTATGGTTTCGCTGTATCTGCGTTTGGCAACCACCACATGGTCTTCGGCCCATTTAATCATAGCCCCTTCAATGCCTTTGCCCTGATATTCGCGCACCACCCCGAAAACAATTCCTACCATCGTTTCAGGCGGATTCAGATTTTGATAGAGCAAAAATTTAATCTTGCCCCATAGGTTGAGGTTTCCGTTTACGTACCTGAAAATTTCGTTGAGCTCGGGTATGTTAATGTAAAACGCAATGGGCTGATTGTCATAATACACAAAGATTACCACGTCGCGATCTACGATGGGCTTGAGGGCTTTGATGGTTTTTCGTGCTGTTTCAATGGCCATGGGTTTAAAGTGCTCATGGCCACCCCATGCGCCGTTGTACACGGTCATAAAATCCTGGGATACCTGCTCCCAGCTTTTTCCTTGAATGTTGGTGATTTTGTACTTCGGATCAAAGGCCATCTGATTGTACTTGCGCACAAAAATGGGCTGGGCCGGAATAAACAAGTCGCGCTTATATACGTACTGCTCAAAGTACAAGCCAAAGCCGTAATTCTCGAAAAGCGTCCTGTAATAAGGCGGGTTGTAGTTCATTCCGTAGCTGCTGGGGTCGGTGAAGTTGTGAATTAGGAGTCCCCAAAACTGGTTGCGCTCTCCGAAATTAATGGGGCCGTCCATGGCTTCAATGCCTCGTTTGGCCAACCAATCTCGCGAGGAATCAAAAAGCATGTTTGCAGCTTCTTGGTTGTCAATACATTCAAAAAAACCAATTCCTCCGGTGGGCTGGTCAAAATTGTTGACTGTTTTGGGGTTAACGAAAGCGGCAATGCGACCAATGGGCAGCCCCTTTTTGTTTTTGAGTAAGAATCGCACGGCTGCTCCTTCCATGAAAAGCTTGTTGCGTTTAGGGTCAAAAATCTTCTCGATATCCTGCTTTAAATGAGGAATCCAGTTGGGGTCGTTGGCGTAAATGTGTTCGGCAACACGGTGAAAATCGCGAACATCAGCGCTGCTCTCAACAACTTGAATCTGCATACAGTCCGTTTTCGTGCGAAAGTAAGGATATTTCAACACCTTTACACCCGTGAACATCTACCTCACAGGCTATATGGCAAGCGGTAAAAGTACCGTAGGAAGAGCCCTCGCGGCCCGGCTCGGAATCGATTTTTGCGATCTTGATGATTTATTCGTGCAACGCACCGGCCAACAGATAGCGGACTACTTTGCGACGGCGGGCGAGGCGTCTTTCAGGGAAAAAGAATCGGAACTGCTTACCGAAGTCTCGGCGCGAACGAATTTCGTTGTTTCTACCGGAGGAGGAACTCCGTGCAGAGAGCAGAATCTTAAAACGATGCTCAACTCAGGAAGGGTATTTTTTCTGGATGTGCCTGCCGATGAGCTGTCTCGAAGACTTCTTCCTGAGAAAATGCTTCGGCCGTTGATTCGGAATGTGAAAAACGAGGAGCTGGAATTATTCGTGCAAAGCCACCTTGAGGAGCGCTGGTATTACTACAACCAAGCACATTTTAAGGTAATGGCAAACCAACCGCCTGATAAAGTTGTGGATGCCATTGTTGAATTGCTCACCAAACGATAGCGGTCTTATTCAATCCAGGCTTGCTCCTTGCCAGGGGTAAGGTCAACGGTGATATGGTCTTGCATGGTGGTGCTGAGTGTCAAACCAACGAAGTCGGCTTTGATGGGGAATTTTCGGTGCCTGCGGTCCACCAGAGCTACTGTGGTGAGTTTGGCAAGCGGTTGTTTCAGTACTTCGCCCACCGCGTATATTAAGGTGCGACCTGAGTTGAGCACGTCATCTGCTATTATGACCGAGCGTTTGGACCAGTCCAACACTTTACCTTCAAAACGGTAATCTCCGTTAAGGGGCTTTTTCTTGTCCATCACAAGTTTTACCAAATGCACTTTGATGTTACTGTTGGCTTCCACCACCTTCCCTATTCTGCCGGCGAGCATCCATCCCTGCGAAGCAATGCCTATCAGCACAACCTCTTTTTCGTTGTAGTTGAACTCAATAATCTGATGAGCGATGCGTTCAATTTTCCGTTGAATTTGCACTGCATCCAAAACCGAAACCTGTTGCTCTTTCATATAGGCAGTTTGGCCAAAGGTAGCAATTAGGGCTTCAATCCTTTTTTTCGAGAAGGATGAAAAGCTCTCTTTCAGCGCGGGGTTGAATGGAGTTGTAACAGCGCTCAAGTACCAACACTTTAAACAGTGGTTCAAAATAGCTGCGGTATTCTTCTTCGTGACCCCCGTAAGGTGGATGCTCAGTGTTCAGGGCATCGTCAAACAGCACACCCATTAATCGGCCACCGGGCTTTAGCACGCGGTGCATGTGTTCGGCGTACTTCTGACGTAAGTCAGGATGAAGCGCACAGAAAAAAGTTTGCTCCACCACCAAATCGTACTGCTCGCGGTGTTCAAAAAAGTTACCTTCTATGAGATGTTCCGGCGGAAAGTCGGGAACGCGCGACAATATATTCTGTAATGCACTGGGAGCTAAGTCAATAACCCAAACATTTGTGAAGCCGTTACGGTGCAGGTATTCAGCTTCGTAGGCGTTACCTGCACCGGGTATAAGAATACGTATGTGCTTATCGGTAAGCTGGTCGAAATAGGCTTTAAGCGGAGTTGAGCAGTATCCAATATCCCAACCTGTTTGATTGTTTTTGTACCGGTCTTCCCAGTACTTCGCATCGAGCAATTCTTCGGGTGTTAGTGCCATATTAATGCAACACCAATAGTGGTATTTTCGTTTTGATGGCTGTTTCAAGGGTAGGTGATTTCCTGAAGACCTTGCTTCCCCATGGATATTCGTGCTTTATCATCACCACCGTATCACACTCTGTTTGATCCAGGTGTTTTAGGAGCGCTTTGGTAACGTCTTCTCTTACAGCGAGAATAAACTGGTGTTTCAATTCGCCCAAAACCGCATTAATGTCTTTGCGTGCCTTGGCTCCTTCCTGTTGCAATTCTTCCATGTATTCAGGATCGGGGGAGAAATGTACCACATCAACCTGAGCGTTGAACACCCTGCTGAGTTGGCACAGTGGTTTGAGAATCTCCGCATAGTTGAGATCACTCAAGTCAGACGCAAAACAAAAACGGGTTAAGGGTGCAAAAGTCCATTTCTCCGGAATCAGCCAAACAGGCACATTGGAGCCTTCAATCGTGTCAACGGCCACGCTGCCAAACAATTTGTTGCTAAATCCAGAGCGACCGGTTTTTCCCATCACAATTAAATCAATGCGCTCCATGCCCACCGTTTTGTGAATCATCTCGGGAACGTCACCTTTAACGGCTTTCAAACTTGTCTGAACTCCCGGACAGTACTCCTTTACTTCCACAAGTTCCTGGTCGAGGTCTTGTAACGCGTGCTGTTCTAGCTGAGAACTTAAATCGCGCAATACACTTTGACCGCTGGACGGCTTGTCATACACATAGAGAAGCAATACCTCACCACCAATTTCCCGCGCTAATTTGAGAGCCGCAATCAGTGCGTTGCGGGCGTTTTCCGAAAAATCGGTAGGAACAAGAATGCGTTTCATGCCTTTGAAAAGTGTTTTGTAAGCCTGAGCCGTAAGAGAGCAGGCGAGCGGTGTGCCTTTAGTCGTTTTATCAATGCTCTGCAGTGGACTTGCTTTCTGACACGAGCACAAAGGCTCCGAGCAGACCGATAACAGTTAGCACAAACATAAATACGTTAAAGGCATCACTGTTATCGCTGTTATTCAGAAACGACCAGCGAAAGGGGCCAAGTAATGTGATGGTGCAAACGATGAGTGCAATGAGTTTGTTTTTCATGTCGGGTAGTGTTTATTCGCCAAAATTCGGCATTCTGATTTTACGTCGATAAGACTTTGGTCAGCAAAAAAACTAATTTTAATCATATTTAGGGCTGAGGAGAGTCAGCATCTGCTTTTTTCCACCGCCTTACTTTTGGGTTTCCCTTAGAACGATGGACTCAACCCGCAAAAAACGACAACAAAAAAATTGCTTTCACTGCGGAGATACCTTTGCGGGAAGAGCTATTGAAATGGATGACAGGCAGTTTTGTTGTCAGGGCTGCGCTACTGTGTATGAGCTGCTCTCCGAAAACGGCATGGATGCCTTTTACACCCTTGAGGATCGCCCCGGGGTAAGGGTGGAGGCTTTGGATAGAGATCGTTACGCTTTTCTTGATTTGCCTGAAGTTGCGCAGAGACTGTTGCAGTTTGAAGAAGGCAAACATGCTCGTGTAACGCTTCGATTGCCAGCCATTCATTGTAGCTCCTGTATTTGGCTGCTTGAGAATCTGCACAGAATCAATCCGGCCGTGATTTCCTCCGGAGTACATTTTACCCGAAAGCAGGCTTCCATTCTGTTTAACAAAGAACAAGTTACGCTTAGGCAGGTTGTGGAATTGCTCGTTAAACTGGGCTATCCTCCTGAAATCAACCTTTCTACATTTGAGCAGAAAGATGCGCGGCCTTCCCGAAAATGGGTCATAAAAATTGGTGTTGCCGGGTTTTGCTTCGGAAACATCATGCTGCTGAGCCTGCCCGAGTATCTCGGAATGGGAGAGGGTTATGAATCCTATGCCATGTTTTTCGGTGCATTGAATATCCTGCTGGCGCTGCCGGTATTTTTTTATGCTGCTACCGATTACTATCGCTCTGCCTGGGCAAGTTTGCGCAGCGGACAGGTAAACATAGACGTGCCCATCACCCTGGGGATTTTCGCGCTTTTCGGGCGTTCGCTGTATGAAATTCTCAGTCAAACCGGTGCAGGTTACATGGATTCGCTTGCAGGCCTTTTGTTTTTCCTGCTCATCGGAAAATGGTTTCAGGAAAAAACCTATCAAAGCCTTGCTTTTGATCGCAACTACGAATCTTATTTTCCGGTGGCAGCCCGGGTGGTTAAAGACAATCGCGAGGAACAGGTGCCTCTGAAAGACCTCAAACCGGGTATGGAAATCATCGTGCGCAACCGCGAATTGATACCTGCAGACTCTTTGCTGGTCTCCGATCGCGCCAGTATTGACTTCAGTTTTGTGACGGGAGAATCTCAGCCTGTTCAGAAAAATTCGGGTGATTTGATTTATGCGGGTGGACGCCAATCAGGAACCGCCATCAGGTTGAGAATAGAAAAACCGGTAGATCAGAGTTACCTCACCGACCTTTGGAACCAACAGGTTTTCCGTAAAGCCGATGCCAACCCAACGGTTGCTCTTATTAACAAAGTAAGCCGCTATTTTACCATGGTTGTGCTGTTGATTGCCGCACTTGGTGGATTGTATTGGATATTAACCGAGCCATCGCGTTGGGCGCAGGTTGTTACGGCCGTATTGATTGTGGCCTGTCCATGCGCACTGGCACTGGCTGCACCGTTCAGTTTTGGTCATACTTTGCGGGCCATGGGCAGAAATGCTCTGTATTTGCGAAATTCCGAAACCGTTGAAACCATGGCCGCTGTAACCGACATCGTGTTTGACAAAACAGGTACACTCACGCGCAATGATCGCTACGAGTTGGAATTCATTGGTGCCGGGCTCACCAAATTTCAAGAACAGCTTATCAGTTCTTTGGTTTCGCAATCATCGCACCCACTGAGCCGCGTCATTGATGAATACCTGGATTGTGACCCGGAGTATGAGCCCATTCGCTACAAGGAAGTGGCAGGTGCCGGTTTGCAGGGTATGTTTGGCGATGAGTGGGTGGTTGTTGGCTCAGAACAATTTGTTACCGGTGATGTGCTCGATAGAGACGGAGCCACCAGGGTGTTCGTGAAAATTGGCGGTAAGCTACTTGGGTACTTTCTATTCGAGGCCGGTTATCGCTCGTCTTTTCAGCATGTGCTCGAAGACCTTTCAAAAAATTACCGCCTTCACCTGCTGTCCGGTGATGGCGACAGAGAGCGATTTAAACTCTCTGCGTGGTTTGATGAAGAGCAACTGCATTTTTCGCAAACCCCTTTCGATAAACTGGCTTATGTAGAAAAGCTGCAGCGCGATGGACGGGTGGTCATGATGTTGGGCGATGGACTGAATGATAGCGGCGCATTGCAAGCCGCCAACGTGGGTATTTCCATTGCTGACAACGTATATGACTTTACGCCGGCATGCGATGCCATTTTCGACGGAAGGGAGTTTGGTAAACTACCCGGCTTGCTGTTTTTGGCGCGGGGCGGAATGAAAACCGTACGCGCCTCCATGGTGCTGTCGTTTTTCTACAATGTGATTGGTTTGAGTTTCGCATTAAGCGGAATGTTGTCACCTTTGGTAGCAGCCATTCTTATGCCCGTGAGCTCAATTTCAGTGGTGGTATTGGCCACATTGTCTGTGAACAACAGAGCGTCGAAGGCCTTGGGCGAGCCGGGAATGTTTAAGGCGATCATCTCAAAACCTGACCAAAATCAGCAAATTCTGTGAGTTCGGTCATGTTTTTTCATCGAAAGCTGCTGCTTTTTTGTACCGTGATTAAAAGTATATGAGCGCCATTTTTCTCCTTATCGCAGCAAGTCTTCTCGTAGCAGTATTATTTCTGGGAGCCTTCCTGTGGGCTACCTCCACCGGGCAGTACGACGACGACTACGCAAACAGCGTTCGAATCCTTTTCGACGACGAGAAAAAAGTAGCGCCAAAAGACAAGCAAAAATCTACAGATTCAAAATCGCAATAATGGAACTACAGAAGTTTTCTTACGACAATGAGATTGTCAGGAAGTTTAGCATCGCAACCATGATTTGGGGAATTGCCGGTATGACCGTGGGCCTCATTGTGGCGCTGCAGTTTGTTTTCCCCCAGATTACGGCAAACCTCAGTTTCCTGTCGTTTGGTAGGATTCGCCCCTTGCACACCAATGCGGTGATCTTTGCCTTTGTGGGTAACGGTATTTATGCCGGGGTGTACTACTCATTGCAGCGCCTGTGCAAAGCGCGAATGTTCAGCGATGCGCTCAGTAACATCAACTTCTGGGGTTGGCAGCTCATCATTGTGAGTGCCCTGATTACCCTTCCCTTAGGTATTACCCAGGGAAAGGAATATGCTGAATTGGAGTGGCCCATTGACATAGCCATCGCGCTCATCTGGGTGGTGTTTGGTGTGAATATGTTCGGGACCATCCTCAAGCGTAGGGTGCGCCACCTCTACGTGGCTATCTGGTTCTACATTGCTACATTCATTACGGTAGCCATGCTTCACATTGTGAACAGCTTTGCGCTTCCCGTTGGACTTTTCAAAAGCTACTCCTGGTATGCAGGTGTGCAAGACGCACTTGTTCAGTGGTGGTACGGACACAACGCTGTAGCCTTCTTCCTTACCACGCCGTACCTCGGATTGATGTACTACTTCATCCCCAAGGCAGCCAACCGGCCTGTTTATTCTTACCGACTTTCAATCATTCACTTCTGGGCGCTGATTTTCCTCTACATCTGGGCGGGCCCTCACCACTTGCTCTACACAGCGCTACCCGATTGGGCGCAGTCGCTCGGGGTGGTTTTCTCCGTAATGCTCATCGCTCCGTCTTGGGGAGGTATGCTAAACGGTCTGCTAACATTGCGTGGTGCCTGGGACAGGGTGCGCGAAGAACCTGTACTCAAGTTCATGGTTGTGGCAGTAACGGCGTATGGTATGAGCACCTTTGAAGGGCCCATGATGTCGCTGAAAACAGTAAACGCCATTTCGCACTACACCGACTGGACCATAGCACACGTGCATATCGGCGGTCTTGGCTGGAATGGATTCCTCACCTTTGGTATGCTTTACTGGCTCATTCCGGTAATGTACCGCACCAAACTACACTCCATCAAACTTGCCAATATTCACTTCTGGATAGGAACACTCGGTATTTTGTTCTACGCTCTTCCGCTATACTGGGCCGGATTTACCCAAAGTTTGATGTGGAAAGAGTTTACGAGAGAAGGTATGTTGGCTTACCCCAACTTCCTTGAGACCGTTACCCAAATCATTCCGATGTATGCCTTGCGTGCCTTTGGAGGTTTACTTTACCTCACCGGTGCCATCGTTGGGGTTGTTAACCTCGTGAAAACAGCACGCGGAGGGAATTTCCTGAAGAATGAAGACGCTGAAGCACCTGCTCTTGAGAAAAACGTTGTAATCAAAGGTGAAGGCGTTCACCGATGGATTGAGCGCAAGCCCATTCAACTGCTTGTGCTGGCTCTGATTGCTGTGGCCATCGGAGGGGTGATTGAAATTGTACCTACATTCCTTGTGAAATCCAATGTGCCCACCATTAGCAGCGTACAGCCCTATACACCGCTCGAGCTTGAAGGACGCGACATATACATCCGCGAAGGTTGCTACAATTGCCATTCGCAGATGATTCGTCCTTTCCGCGATGAGGTGGCACGTTACGGCGAGTACTCCAAGGCGGGAGAGTTCGTTTATGACCACCCATTCCAATGGGGGTCCAAGCGCACCGGCCCGGACCTTCACCGAACAGGAACCGGAAACATCAATGCCAAACCCAACGCATGGCACTATCACCATATGTGGGATCCGCGATCTATGTCGCCAGGCTCAATCATGCCCCTGTACCCCTGGCTTATAACCGATGATCTGGACGTGTCGAAAACGCCCAATAAGATCCGGGCTATGCAAACCCTTGGTGTTCCTTATCCCGAAGGCTATGATGAAAAAGCAATGGATGACCTTTGGGCTCAGGCTCAGGAAATTGTTGACGATCTCGCCCAAAACGATATTGAAGTAGCTCCGAACAAAGAAATCATTGCCCTTATTGCCTATCTGCAACGACTGGGGACTGACATCCTTGTGCAAGATGCAGGAGATGAACTTACCGAAAACCGTTAAGCTATGCTCAAGTTTGTAAAAGGCCATATGGAAAGCATTGACGGTATCGCGCTATACCCCATCATTGCCTTCGTAATCTTCTTCACGTTTTTCGTGGGCTTGAGCCTCTACGTGATATTTCAGCGCCGCGAGCGCATGGATCAACTCAGTCAGATTCCTTTTGACGAATCAAATCAGGACGAAAAAAGCATGCATCATGAATAATTCAGCATTGAACAAAACACTTCTTATTGCGGCCTTGCTCGCGCTTGGCACACAGCCGGCTTTTGCTCAGGGTGGCGGCGGCATGGATCAGGATTTTCTCTACGGATTGCTTATCGGATTTGGTGTGCTTTTCCTGGTGATTATTTTGGTTTTAAATGGCGCCATCAGTGGTTTTGCTTCCAACAAAAAACTCTGGAAGCCCCGTAAAAAAGAAAAAGCAGCCGGTGTACTTGCCTTCATGCTGCTCGCGTCGTCCAAAACCTATGCGCTCAGCCCTGATGCATCAGTGGTTGGAATTTTCTCGCAGTTTAGTACAACGTTTTGGCTCCTACTGGTTTTTGACCTGTTCTTGGTGGTGATTATCATTGTTCAGTTGCGTGTTTTTGCCAAAATGGTGGAAACGCTCAAAGAAAAAGACAAACCTGAGGTTGAGGAGGAAGTTGTGGTTGTAGAACAGGAGTCACTGTGGATGAAGAAAATCATGGGGCTGCTTACCAAGTCAGTACCAGTAGAACGCGAGGCCGAGGTTCTTACTGACCATGAGTACGATGGCATCAAAGAACTCGATAACGTGTTGCCGCCCTGGTGGGTAGCGATGATGTATATCACCATCATCTTTGCAGTGGTTTACCTTGTGCATTATCACGTATTGGGAACGGGAGATTTGCAGTCTGCCGAATACTATAAATCGGTAGAGCAGGCCGAAGCTGAAATTGCCGCATACATGGCACTGGCCAAAGCCCAGGTGGATGAATCAAACGTAACGATTGTTGATGATGCCTCGCGTTTGGCGAACGGGCAGAAAATTTACAACGACAACTGTGTAGCCTGCCATGGTAAATATGGCGAAGGTGGTGTAGGGCCCAACATGGCTGATGAATACTGGATTCACGGAGGTTCCATCAACGACATCTTCGCTGTTATCAAGTACGGAGTCCCTGCAAAGGGAATGATTGCCTGGAGAACTCAGCTTTCGCCCACACAGATTCAGGACGTGGCTAGTTATCTACTCACTTTCCAGGGAACCAACCCTCCCAATGCCAAGGCTCCCGAGGGTGAGCTATATGTGCCTGAGGAAGTTGAGGATGACGCAGAGGGTGAAAACGGTGAGGCTGAAGATGCCATACCGGATGAACCCGATCAGGAAGAGACCAACGATTTAGCAGAAAGCGAAACTGAAGAATAAAAATAGAGCCGGCCCCGTAGGGCCGGTTTTTGCATATGGCAGAAGTACAGGATTTTTATCGCGATGAATCGTTCAGAGACAGCATCTCAACGGTTGATAAAGACGGAAAGCGGATTTGGATGTTTCCCAAAAAGCCCTTTGGTAAACTCACCAATTACCGTCAGTATGTGAGTTACCTGCTGCTCGTATTGCTTTTTGCAGGCCCCTGGCTCAGGATTGGAGGCGAGCCACTGCTGCTCATCAATGTGTTGGAACGCAAGTTTGTGATTTTCGGTCGAATTTTCTGGCCGCAGGATTTTTACCTCTTCGGGCTGGCCATGATTACCGGAGTGGTGTTCATCATTCTGTTTACGGTGGTCTATGGCCGGATTTTTTGCGGATGGATTTGTCCACAAACTATTTTCATGGAGCATGTTTTCAGACGTATAGAGTACTGGATTGAGGGAGATTGGAAACAGCAAAAGAAATTGGCCGATATGCCCTGGAACGGTGAGAAAATCTGGAAACGATTATTGAAGCACACCATCTTCTTCGGCATTTCATTCGCCATTTCCAATACCTTTTTGGCCTACATCATCGGTTCCGAAGAATTGCTCGCCATACAAATGGGCAATCCAATGAACCACCTTGTTGGCTTAGGCGCTTTGCTCATATTTACCGGTGCGTTTTACATCGTGTTTTCGCGTTTGCGCGAACAGGTTTGCACCAACATTTGTCCTTATGGCCGTTTGCAAGGTGTAATGCTCGACAAGCAGAGCATTGTGGTGGCCTATGACTACGTGCGCGGCGAACAGCGATCCAAATGGAGAAACAAGGAGGACAGGGGAGCCGTGGGGAAAGGCGATTGCATTGATTGCCATCAGTGTGTAGATGTTTGCCCCACAGGTATTGACATTCGTAACGGAACGCAACTCGAGTGCATCAACTGCACGGCCTGTATTGACGCGTGCAACCACGTTATGGAAAAAGTTGGGCTTGAACCCGATTTGATTCGATACGCCTCCGAAGCCGGCATTCAAAGTCGCGACATGGGTTTTAAGTGGTCGGTGAGAGCCATAGCATACACCGGTGTATTGGTTGTACTTATGGGATTTATGTCGTTCCTGCTGATTTCAAGATCTGATGTGTCGGCAACCGTATTGCGCACTCCGGGAATGCTTTTCCACAAGGAAGGGGATGGTCGCATTAGCAATCTCTACAACTATAAAATCATCAACAAAACCGGTCGCGACATGAACCTTGAGTTTCGCCTGATGGGCGAATCCGGTGAGGTTCGGATGGTGGGCTCTCGGTTGCAGATTGAGGGTCAGGGTAAGACTGAAGGCTCCATGTTTTTGGTTTTTGCCCGCGATGAGATTACCTCGAAAAAAATGAAATTGAAACTCGGTATCTACAGAGATGGTGAGCTGATAGCTACCACTTCCACTAATTTTGTAGGACCATAAAACGAGAGATCATGAATTGGGGATGGAAAATTGCCATTGGTTACACCGCTTTTGCACTGTTCATTTTGTATTTGGTGTACCGCACCACAGGAGTGGAGTTTGAGCTGGTTACTCCTGACTATTACGCTCAAGAACTCGCCTATCAGGGTGAAATTGACAAACGCAAAATGGCCCTTTCAAGTGGTTTGGATCTAGAGGTTCTGATTCAGGACGGGCAAGTTCTTGTGCAGTTCAACCAAACACCTGGCGAGAGCGAAGCAAGGGGTGATTTGATTTTTTTCCGACCTTCAGACTCAAGTCTCGACCGGAAATTTCAATGGGAAATGGACGAAAGCGGTGCCATGGTAATTGGCCATGATGCCTTTTCACGAGGGCAATACGTTTTCAAGGCAGATTGTGTTTTTGAGGGCAAATCATTCTTTATAGAGAAGCCAGTTTTTATTCCGTAATGGAGCCTGCGGTACTCACCGGGGCTTTTCTGGTCGGACTGGCAGGCAGCCTTCATTGCGTGGGTATGTGTGGTCCGTTGGCCATGGCTGTTCCCACGCGGGGCAACAGATTTTTCTCTTTGTTGTCTTACAACTCAGGTCGCATTGCTATGTATGCATTGCTGGGCGCCTTGTTTGGTGCTTTTGGAGCATCGGTGAATTTTCTTGAAAGCGGTCAGCGCGTATCATTGATGCTTGGTATCGCCATCATTGTATTGTTAGCTATTCCTTCGCTTATTCCCAACTGGCGCCTCACCAGCAGTTGGAACGCGGGCGCAGTGAAGCTTTACGGGCGTATGGCTCGTCCTGTTTTTGGTTATCGCGGACCGGGGTCTTCCTTACTCCTTGGTGCTTTGAATGGTATGCTGCCTTGTGGGTTGATATACATCGCGCTGGCCGGTGCTATAGCGTCGGGCTCGGCATATATGGGTGCGCTTGTGATGGCTGCGGTCGGACTCGGCACGTGGCCTGCCATGTGGATGATGATGTCGTTGAGAAGTTATGTGGGTCCCTGGTTTCAAAGGCACAGCAAAAAAGTAGTTCCGCTGGTGGCCATCGCCCTGGGCGCGGTGCTGATTTTACGCGGAATGAACCTTGATATACCCTATCTGAGTCCGCGAATCGAAAAGGTTGGAACGGCAGGGCAGGAGGTGTGTGACTAAGGCAAACTTGCTGTTATACAAAGAACCCAGGAGATTTCTCACCGTAAATCAGTTGGTTTGTGAGGGACGGTATGTGGTGCAGCGATTTTCCTAAAATATCCAGTGTTCCGGATACCAGAATCGTGTCTTTCTTGAAGTCAATCAGCTCTAAAATACGCTCTGGTGATTCTTCACCAACCTTAAAAACGCCTAGGTCTGCACAGTGCCCACGCAAATATTCAATGAGTAACTTTTCCTCTTGAAGATTAAATTGATCACTGTTGTGATTAAACTCAACCAGTGTTACCTCTGCTTTTTGGCAAGTGTCACTTAGAATCTGGCAGAATTGTTTGATACGTGGTACGCTCTCGCGACTACCATCGTGGGTAATAAGTACCCGTTGCACATTTTCTGTAGGGCCCGGTACCAATACGATGGGCGATGTGATGGCTGCTTCAGCTGAGTTGGGTGTAATGAGTTTTTCCAGAAGCTCAGGAACGAGAATGACAATATCTGCAAATTGTGCTTCTATCAATGCTTCCTCCATCGACATTCCGAATCCCGGTCTGAACACAAGTCGAGCAGAGCGGTTTTCGTATCGATTTGCCAGTGTGCTGATCGTTTCTTTTCGATGGTCGGCATCTTCGGTATGTTCTGGGATAAAAGTTGCAACGACCAGTCCTTCGTTGTCATTGAGTAACCGAAATGCAAAGTCAACACTGCACGCAGAGGAAGCGTCATCACTTAAAAGCGCTAATATTTTTTTGCTGCTCATTTTGACTTTCTGATTTAATAGGGGAAAATCACTCCTGTGGGGCTTTCAACTTCTTCCAACCGAATGCTGAGTACGGGTAAATCAAAGTGATTCACCACGCTTTCGGCAATGCTGCCATTAATCAGGTGCAGCAAGCCTGTACGGCCGTGGGTTGCAATCGCCACCATATCGGGCTCTGCTGAGTTGCAAAAGTTCAGGATTCCTTTCTCCACATTCTCATCGTTGTATATGTTGGGAACGTAGTTTTTAAAACCTACCCGCTCAGCGAACTCTTTCATGGTGCGCTCGCTGTACCAGGTAGCTTCAAAATTGCCTGGAGTATTGATTTTAAGGAAGTGTACCTCAGCATTAAACTGATGGGCCAGCTTCTTGATGGTGCCAAATACAGATTCAACTTCACGATAAAAATTGGATGCAAATATGATCTTTTTGGGGCTGAAAGTTTTTTCGTGCTTGCTTATCGTCAGCACAGGAATTTTGCTCAACCTCACGGCCTTTTCAGCATTGGAGCCGATAAACATTTCTTTGAAACCACTGGCGCCATGGGTTCCCATCACAACCAGATCGTGATCCTTGAATTCTTCATGGGCAATAGCCTCCCAGGCCGGCTTGTCCCACATCAGGCTTGAATTAACCTCCAAACCTTCCAGGCTTGGGTGCTTCTCTGCTTCGTGAAGTTTCTCCCAAAGGTCGGCTTTGATTTTTCGGTTCTGTTCATGGTCAACCGACATATCCACGAATCCGTATATAGGTCGCTCGTAAACGTGCAGCAGGCGAATTTCCGCATCTGTGTTACGGGCAATATCGGCTGCCGTGCGAATGGCCGCAGTTGCACAATCAGAGAAATCAGTAGGTACGAGTATGCTTTTCATTGGAAAAAAAAATCTTGGGACGCTACAAAGTAGATACAAAAAAAGGAGCCATGTTATGACTCCTGTCAGCTGTTTTGCTGATTTAAATCACTTTTTGAGCAAATTGCCCAATCAGAATCGCGCACAATTGGTTTGGGCTAAACGATGCCCCCAACCTCTGCAAGTTGTTTGGGCTCAAGAATTTTTATTCTTCGGCCTTCAGTAGCTACCAGCTTTTCTTCTTTAAAGTCATGAAGTAAACGAATAAGCGTTTCGGTTGCTGTTCCAACAATGTTTGCGAGATCCTCGCGCGTAAGATTGATAATTACTTTGCCATTGTCCATGGCATCCACACCATAGGTGTCGTTCAGCATGACCAGCGTAAGTGCAAGTCGCTCCCGAACAGACTTTTGAGCCAGATTGGTCATGTGTTCGGTCATGACTCCCATTTCATGACAAACCTTTTTGAGCAGCCTCTGGTAGAGATCGGGTGAGTCCTCTAATATGGTTAAGAAGTTGGTTTTCGGAATAAAACAGATATTCGAGTCCTCAAGGGTTTCGGCGCTCACAGGGTACAGTTCATCACTTAGCATTGCTTTGTAACCCAGAATATCACCGCCTTTGAGGATGTTGATAATTTGCTCCTTTCCGTCTCCGCCCAATCGAAAAACCTTCACTTTACCTTTGTTGATACAAAATATGCCCATGGGGCGTGTACCCTCGTGAAAGAGCATTTGACCTTTTTTATAGGAGCTCGACGACTTTTTTTCGTCAAGTTGGGAAATTTTCTGGGAGCACATCCCTGCGAAGACAGAGTCTTTATGCGCATCACAAACTTCGCAGTGAAGGTCGAGCTTACTTCTCTTCATTTTTTATCTGGCATCGTGGTGTTCAAATATACGCAGAAACCACCAACTGTTCTCAGGCGAGTACAAAGTTTAATGGTAACAAAAATGAATTTTAGCTTGTGGTAGCGTCTTTTAGGGCCTCCTGCACGGTGTCAGCGAGATGGTCCAACACACCGTTTACCTCAATGACCGGCATGTCAGGCCGCTGCTCTTTGGAAAACTGTTTAATGATGGCCTTGGTTTCCAGTTTTAACTCACTACCAACAAGTACTGCATCGTAGTGCTGGTCTTTGATTTTTTTCAAGGCCTCCTCATCAGATGAACAGCCTGTTACCTGGTACTTTTTCAGTTTGAGAGCCCGTTCTATTTGCGTTAACGCGCTGTCCTGACGGCCTATTGCCAAAATTTTAATCGCCATATTCTCGCAGATTGGTTAGGACTAAGGTAACAATTGGTTAATATGCGCCAACTCCATTTGGTGTTAAATTTTTTCGAACCGGTTGTAATCCTTTAAAGGAGATTGACTTCTAAGATGCTGTCAACCGGTATCGCAACACCGCGCTTGAGTACAACGTGCTCATCGTCCAATTCCCAAATGGTGGTATGAACCATCTTTAAACCGCTGTCGGAGTCAAAAACCAACTTGACTTTGTGCTTTTGGGCGTTGCCCAGGATCAGTGCAATGGATAGTTGACGTCGGATTTCAAGGGGATTTTGAACCTCTGGTTCAGTGTGACGAAACGTGAGCTGAGGGATGGCTTCCTTTTCTATCAGCTCAATGGTGGTAGTCTTTTCCATGTCGCCTGGTATTTGAGTAAGTTGAAGGTACAGAAATTTCTCTACTTTCGTGCTCCATGAATGAAGAAATGTCGGCAGATCTGTTATTGCTGTTATGCGATGTGAGTGTTTATGTGTCAGATTTGTTTGAAAATCAAAAATTTGATAATATTCTCTTTCACAATGCAGGGCATGCCCGGTTTGTGGAGGGTGAAGTGATCAAGCTTGGCCACATCGAAGGAGTGGAGCAAACACAGTTGTTATTAATCAGGTTGGCGGCGTGGTTGCACGATGTTGGCTACTTGAAAAATCCTGCCAATCACGAGGAGGCTGGGGCAGATATGGCAAGCGAAATACTTAGTGGAAGTCTCGCCGGTGATCAGCTTACTGAAGTTCGGCGCCTCATTCTCTCAACACGTCCACATTTCAAGCCGGAAGATGTACCAGCCATGATTCTGAGGGACGCCGATTCAGCCTACGCCTCAACATCGCAATTTTTTCAGGAGAGCGAAAACCTGCGGCGCGAATGGGAAAGGTTGGATCTTCGCCACTTTTCTGACGAAGAATGGCTTGAGCAAAACCTGCGCTACCTCGAAAACATCCGATGGAATACCCGGGCCGCTGAGCAATTGTATTCTGGAGGTCTGCGCGAGAATATTGCAAAGCTAAAAAGGCAAATCAACCCGGCTTCAGGTGTTCTTTAGAGAAGTGGTGCGAAAATACGCGCCAGTGATTCTGAGAACCGTTTCCTCAGCCGACGTTTGTTCCATCTGGTGAGATCGAGTTGCCGGCAGTGAGCAAGATCATTTTCAAAATCCTTGGCAAGGCGCTCCGAAGTTTCCACATCGTAGATAAATGCGTTGATTTCAAAATTCAAATCAAAGCTGCGGTAATCCATGTTCGCCGTTCCGATGCAGCACATGGCCCCGTCTATTACCAGGGTTTTGGCGTGTAGCATTCCCAATTGATAGAGAAATACCTCAGCTCCCGCCTCGAGCATGGGTCTGATGTAACTGTAAGTGGCTGCCTGCGCAATTCTTGAATCTCCTTTCGCGGGTATCATGATTTTTACCTGCACACCGCTCAGCGCAGCGCCCTCAATGGCACGCAATACTTCCTCATTCGGAATGAAATACGGTGTTTGAATCAACACATAATGGCGTGCGTTAGAGATGGCCATAAAAATGCCTTTCATGATATTTGACCACGGTGTGTCGGGCCCACTCTCTACGATTTGAACCAGATGATTCCCTGAGATTTCGCTTTGGGGAAAGTAAACTGCGTCTCCAAGCAATTCCTCACCGCTTACAAATCTCCATGTGAGCATAAACTGCAATTGCAACGACCACACGGCCTCACCCTTGATGCGGGCGTGGGTATCCCTCCAAAAGCCTTCTTGCTTGCCTGTATTGGTATAGCGGTCGGCCAGATTCATGCCGCCCACAAACCCAATGTTGCCGTCCACCACAATGATTTTTCGATGGTTACGATAGTTGATTTTACTTGTGAGCGCAGGAAAACGCACCGGCATGAATGGGTACACGCGCACGCGGTTTTGTGTCAATTCACGGATGGTTCGCTTCGATAACCGGCTTCCCACGGCGTCGTATGAAAGCCGAACCTCAACACCCTCGCGGGCTTTATTGATAAGAAGTTGAATGATGGTGTGGCCGATGTCGTCTTCCTCAAGGATATACATATCAATATGTATGTGATGCCGGGCGTTTTTCATGGCTTCGAGAAATGCAGGAAAAGCCTCGTTGCCGTTGGTCAGTACATCCACCTCATTTTGTTTTGTGAGCACAGCACTGCTGGTGTTCATCATCATTTTTGATATGCGCAACAGCGGGTGTAAGTCAAAAAGACCTTGTTCACCCAAACGCTTCAATTCTCGCAAATTTTGTTGCTCCCATTGGGTTACGAGCATGTTATCACGAACAAGTTTCCTCGAGAAAATGCGCTTTTTTCTGTAGTTCTGGCCAAAAACCAGGTAGATAATCACTCCGATTACCGGAAGAAAAATAAGTGTGAGCAGATAGGCAATGGTAGAGGAGGGATTGCGGTTTTCCATCAGAATGTAAAGCCCCAAGGCTATCATAACCAGCATATATCCTCCATATGCAAGGCTTACAAGATCACTCCATGATATGCTCCCGAAATCTGACACAGTTTGATGCTCAACGCAGCGAATTTACCCAATATTTGAAGTCGTAGCTTTGAAGAGATGCCGCTTGATTGCTGATAAAGCTTAACTTCGTGCTGAATCAATCAAACTATCTTATGGCTTTTCTTATCCGTTGGATTGTAAGCAGCGTCATGGTTTTTCTGCTTGCCTACCTTTTGCCCGGTGTTGAAGTGAAAGACTTTATAGACGCACTGGTTGTGGCACTGGTACTGTCGTTACTCAACGTATTTGTCCGTCCGGTATTGATTTTTCTGACCATTCCGGCAACCATTGTCACGCTGGGCTTGTTCCTATTTGTCATCAACGCGGCCATGATCTGGCTTACACATCTCATAGTGGATGGATTTACCGTGGCCAATTTCTGGTGGGCCTTGCTGTTCAGCGTGCTGCTTTCCATTTTGAATTCACTGGTAATGGGTGACAACCAAAACCCAAATCGCAGGAGAAACTCCTCATCCAACCAATAAAAAACCGGGCCGTGAAGAACTCACAGCCCGGTTCCGTCGTTGTTCGCTCAGACCTATGCTTGGGTCGTTTTGCTCGTTTCATAGCGACGGTTGTGCGGTAAATCACCAACCAAAAACCACACACAGTCATCTAAACGAAATCATCTGGTGAATGTTACATTCTTGTTCAAATTTTTTGTTCCCCACTTAATATTCGTTGCTAAGCCTGATATTGCAGGTTTTCCTGAACCCCATTGAAATGTACCTGTGATTTCTTATCCTGACAATACGCTCAACCGACTGGAGTTCGAAGAAGTTCTGCGTCAAATCGCATCCATGTGCGGTGGTGCCGCCTCGCGAGAGGAAGCCCTGGCCATTCGCCCCTCTGCTGATTTTAACGAGGTGAATACCGCGCTCAAGAGGGCTGATGAGTTTCATGCAATTCGATTCAATGCGCTGGCCTTTCCGGAGTTTCACTACCTGGAAGTACAGAAAGAACTTGCTACGCTGAAAATAGCCGGAGCAGTGTTGGAAGGTCGTCAGTTTCTTTTGCTGGCAGAGGTGTCATTGATGGTTTCCGGGCTCATCCGTGGGGTGCGCAAGCTTGAAGATAGCGACGGCCTGAAAGAGATGGTGAACGACATTGAACCCGATGAAACGGTGGTTCACCTGGTGGGGCAAATTCTCAATGAGCACGGACGAGTGAAGTCATCGGCATCGCGTGAGTTGGCCAATATTCGGAGGCAAATTGACGAGTTGCGCAAAAAGGCCAATAAGCATTTTGAAACGCTAGTCAGACGTTACCGTAAACTGGGCTGGCTGCGCGAATACACGGAATCTGTGTACCACGACCGCCGTGTACTTGCTGTGGTAGCCGAGTATAAGCACAAGTTGGAGGGGATTATTCACGGAAGTTCGGAATCGGGCAATACCGCTTTTGTAGAACCGTCGGAATTGGTGGGGGTAAACAATGAACTGGCAGGCGCCCTGCAGAAAGAGAAAGAAGAGGAGCGCCGAATTTTAAAACAGCTCACACGCGAAGTCGCGCAGCACCGACCAACTTTGCTTAAGTTTTTCAATCTGCTTACGCACTTTGATTTGCTTGAGGCCAAGGCCAGGTGGTTTCGGGCCAATGACTGTGTTCGGCCAAAGTTGAACCGAGATTGCTCACGTCTCAGGCTCATTTCGGCGGTGCACCCTGTTCTTCAACAGAAAAACAAATCGCTCAAGCTGCAAACCGTACCGCTCGATTTGGAATTGCTACCCGAACAGACCATGCTGGTTATCAGTGGACCCAATGCGGGCGGTAAATCGGTGTCGCTCAAAACCACCGGACTTCTTCAATTGATGACCCAAAGTGGTCTGCTTATTCCGGCCGATGAAAACTCCGAATTGCCGGTGTTTGCTCAGTTGCTGGTGGATATTGGTGATGATCAGTCTATTGAGCAACAGTTGAGCACCTACAGTTCGAGGCTGAAAAAACTCAAACATTTTTTACGTGTGGCCGACTCGCGAACCCTTATTCTACTCGATGAATTTGGCACGGGAAGCGACCCGGAACTAGGCGGTGCCATCGCGGAGTCAATCCTTATTCACCTCATGGAGTTTAAGCCGTGGGGTATTATCACCACGCACTTTGGTAATATAAAGGTAGCTGCACAGCAAATACCCGGTTTGCGAAACGCTTCCATGTTGTTTAACGAAGAGACACTTGATCCAACCTACCGCCTTAAGATGGATACGCCTGGTAGCTCTTACACATTTGAAGTGGCTCAGAAAATAGGGCTCGATAAAAAGGTATTGAACCTTGCTCGCAAGAAGATAGACAAAGGTCGGGTGCGTTTAGACAAGCTTCTGGTGGATATGCAGGAAAATTTCCGGCAACTGGAACACGAGCGAAGCGCGGTACAGGCTGAGCGAGATATTCTCCGGAAAGAGCTGGAAAGGCTGGACAACGAATGGGAGTCAATCAGAAGCTTCAAGGCATCGAGGCAGAAAGAGGAATTCGCGCGCTTGTTAGAAGCGGGCCGCAAATATGAAGAACTGCTTGAAAAGTGGAATCGCGGTGCAACCCGAAAGGAATTGCTGGAGCAAATTGTTCAGGCCGGTCAAAAACGAAAGCAAAAAGAGGTAAGAGCTGCAGCCAAAAACGATGGGGGCGGGAAAAAACCCCGAAAAAAGAAAGCCACCAAAAAACCCATTGAAGTGGGCGATAGGGTAAAACTTCCGGGCGGCAAGTCAACGGGAACCGTTGCCGCTATTGCCGATGGTAAGGCTATGGTAGAGTTCGGAAATATGCGTTTACAGGTAAAAACCGACACACTAGTGCTTGCCATGAAAAAAAAGTAGACGTCAGAAACCCACATCCTCCTATATTTGCAAAAAATGCCGAATGATGAAGGAATTGAACCCAAAAGCAGGGAAGGTTTACGAAACAATCGTTAAGACAATAGACCAGCAGGGCGCTGGCTCCGAAACTGTGAGCGAGTTGCTGATGGAATTGCGTAAATTTTTCATCGAGAGCGAAGACCCTACCGTTACAAAGGTGCTACGGTTGACATCAGAGCACATAGCTGAAAACGGAAGTTTTGAACTCAACATTCTCTCTGATGTGGAGGTGGTTGAAGAAGAGGAAGAGAAAGAAGAGAATGAAAATACCGGCGCATTGCTCGAAGAGTACAGCCCTGAAGATAATCTCAAGTACTTGTTGACCCTGTGTATGGACGCCAATAACAAGTACAACCGCGAGGAGCTTTTTGAAATTCGCGACCAGTTGATGGATTGGTAGTCCGTCGGACTAGAAATGATAGTCGAGCCGCCCCAAAATAATGGGGCGGTTTTTTTGTGCAGAATGATTGGCGTGCATGATACCCTCACAAAAAAAGCCACCCCGACGGGTGGCTCTTCTCTAAGATATGCTCTTTAAGCTTAGCGGTTAATCACGATTTTCTGGGTTTTTACCTCGTCGTTAATCGAGACATTCACCAGGTATACTCCGGCGGTATATTCGCTTGAGCCGACATTGATCATGGTTCGTTCAGCAAAGGACTGGTTGGTGTAGAGCGTTTGGCCAAGGATGTTCATGATGCGAATATCCATTTGCTGACCATTGAAAGAATGCTCAATCACAACCTCACGTCCGTCGTACCAGATGCTGATGTTGTCGGGTGTTTCAATCACTTCAACATTGGCCGCAATGTCGGTAACTTCGATGCTCTTGGTTACTACATCGTAGCAGTCTCCAAAGAAGGCGTACATAATCACCTCATGCGTTCCGGGCAATGTGAAAGTGTGCGTGATGTTTTCGGTATAGTACTCATCATCACCAATGAACCACTCAAACCATTCGGCATTTAGCGAGGTGTTGGTGAAGTTAACCTCACCACCCATTGTGAGCGAAATACTCTCGGGGCCTTCAAAGTTTGCAACTGGCGCGCTTTCGTCAAAAAGATGAACAATCTCTTCAATTACTCCGCAAGTGTTTCCTGCCTGAATGGTGTACCAACCACTTTCCAGGTTTACAAAGCTGTAGGTACCTTCTTCGTTGGTCACTTCATCGAGGAGCTCTTCATTCTGGTAGATGGCCAGCGACCATGTGCCCTGTCCGCCGCTGGCAAGAACAGCAACCTGTCCATTCGCTCCTGAATTGCAGTTGGCAGCTTCCAATATGGTAGAGGCAGAAAGTGGCATAGGTTCGTTGATGTAAAACTCTTCAGAGCGCGTACCACATACTTCGTCCGATCCGCTTACCTCCAGGGTGTACAATCCTGCTGCAAGGTTGTTAAGGGTATCAGCCTCCATCAAATTCTCAGAAACCTTTACCACTTGTCCGGCCTCGTTGAGCCACGTGTAGGTCCAGGGACCCTCGCCGGCTCCAAGTGCGGTAATCATTCCGTCGTTGGCATCCGCACAAGAGTTATCCGTCTTGTCGGCGCTTACAGGCGCACTTACGTGGATTACAAAACGCGCGTCATGGTAACCGGTATCCAGGGCAACGGTCAGGTTGGCGCCTTCCTCAATAAGCATTACATCGCCGGTTTCAAGGTCTTCCACATATAAGCAGGCACTTGATGGCAGGTTTTGAATGTCAGACACACTCAACAAGTAATTTCCGTTAACCCCAGCGAGGGCTTTCAACGGAATGCTGATTCCACCGGTTTCAGGCATGGGCAATGCGTTGATGGCCACATCAAAGTCTTCTTCACCGTTGTTCGCCAGCATGGCCAGGCTGGGGACCTCTTCATTGGGACTGAAAAACTTCATGGCATCGTGGGTGCCTTCGTAGCCAATGGTTGCATCGTCATTGAAAACCAGCACCGTTTCGTCCATAAAGCCATTGCCGTCAATTTGAAGACGAACCAGTGATACAGCTTCCACATTTTGCTTAATCCAATCTGCGTTGTTGTTGCTGCTTTTGGCCGACTCACGGAAGGTGAGCGCGGCGTTGATGTCCAGTGTGTGCACCCAGAATGATTGCGAGTGCGCAATTTCATTGGTTACACCGTGCGTACTTACACTGCTGATGTATGTACCGTATTGCTGAATGTTGGCATCCCATATCCATATCCCGTTTTCAATGTCCACTTTGGTGAGGTTGGGGCTGTCCCAATCTACCGTTGAGGCATAGACATTAGAGAGCAGGTTCCAGCCGTCGTGGAAATCACCAAGGCTTTCGGTATAATCAAGATCATAACTGAAATCACCGGTAATCAATTCTCCGGTGAGGTTCACGGTTTCGGGCAGCTCAGAGCCGCCAATATACATCCAGTATCCGCGGCCATCGGGAATCACATTACTTGTATTGGTTGGCGACATCCACCCGATTTCACGATCGCCTGGAAGGGTTTCATCGTAGTACTTCAGGCTGACAAAACGATTGGCAGGTGTCGGCCAATCCGGGAAGTCAGCCCCGGGAAATCCTGTGGTTGTAAAATGCTCGTTCCATCCCTGGAGGGTTGCTCCGGATACCGAAGACCCCATGTTTCTCCAGCCTGTGGGGCCGTTTTGAATGTAGCGCTCTACGGTAAAGTCTCCCGTAATGTTAGAACTTGCACCTACAGGCCCAACGGATGCCGTTTGGCTGGCGGTTGATTTCAAGGTAAATGGATTACCATCGGTATCAAGATTACCTTTGGTTACAGTGAGTGTTCCCAACAAATCAGTGGCGCCGTCCATAGTTACTGTGCCACCCAATTTATCAAGCGAAAGATCGTAAAAGGTGTTGTTGCCGGAGGCTGTCACATTGCTCACACCCACCATGCGAACGTTTCCGTCGCCGGCTTCAAAGCTTCCATTGTTGCTCCAGTCACCAGTCATTTTTAATGTGTATCCATCGGTTCCCATGTCCAGAGAAGCGCCGCTCTCAATGGTAAGCCCTCCGAGGTCTACGTTGGCGGTAAGATCGAGATCATGACCACTTTGAATCACAAAGTCGTTGTACAGGTTAAAAACGGCAGGTCCGGCTGTACCGCCAGGAACCACATCCCATATATCATCGCCGAAATCACCGCTTTGTTGCGAGTAAAACGTGTTTTGACAGGTAGTCTGGGTTACGCTGAAATCATCCATCCACAACTCTCCGGCACGGGTTGATGTAAACTGAAAAGCAAGCCCCATATAGTTTGCCGAAGTGTAGGTGTCGTCGAAAGCGCTACCTGCAGTAACGAGGTCATCAAAACCTCCGTCCTCATCGTAGCGCAATACCCAATTACCCGCTTCGTCGCGCACCACTTCAACACCTACGGTTTTACCTTCATTCCAATTCAGTGTTGAAACAACCAAAGGCACCTCTCCGGTGGGTGGAATTCTGTAAAGCGCAAGAAAACGACTGAATGGTGCCGGCCCAATATTTTCGATTCCGACAGCATAGCCTGTGGTTTGGTTGGTCGGAAAAATCGTTTCTTCCGATGACACGAGGTAAACCCAGGGGCGGTTGTTTCCTGAAAATTCCCAATCGCCGTTTTGCAATTGGAAACGCCACGTGGTGACCATTCCAGACAATTCAAGATCATTGGTAGGGAGGCTGATATAGCTAGTGCTTTGAACATCTGAAAGGTTATGCTTGAGTGAGTAGGTTCCGGAGATGGCATTTACCGTGCTGGTTGCCCAGTGGCCATCTGTGCCCTGTGTCCAGTTGTTGAGGTTATTGGATTCGAAATCGTCCTCGTAGAAGAGATTCGCGATTTTGTCGTTGTCGATGATTTGTAGCGAAAAATTGGAGGGTGAACTAATTATGGTGCTGTTCCCACCAGTGGGGTTCATCAATTGAAAGGCAATGAACTCATCGTCCTTGCACAGGGCATCATCTACAATGGTAAGTGTTACCGTTTGATCTGCTGAGCTACCTGCAGGGAATACCACGGTCTGGCTGTTAAAGCCGTTTACCGCACTGTCGTCACCGGTCATTAGCACTACATCAACCTCGGTATCAACCGTGGCAGAGGGATTTTCAATGCTTACCACAATATCGTAGGTGCCATCACCTTCGCTGGTAACTCCGGAGGGTGAGGCAAAAGAAACAGCTGTGCTAAGGGTAGTAAGTGTTCCGTCGATTTCCAGACCTACACCGTTAAAACGGCTCATCCAGTAGGTTCCACTTCCAGCGCTGGCCTCCCAGGCATACCAACGTATATAAATTTGTTCGCCCTCAGGTACATCAATATCCAGGCCTGTAATGGATTGAGGTATTCCACTGCTGCCAGATGCAATTGTGCCGCTTTGAATCATTGTGCTGTTGGCAAAAACTCCATCCAGGCTCCAATACACCGCAAAGTTCGGTGGGCCAGTAGCAGACCTTCTGTTATTGTATCGTATTTCGGTGATGTTCATCTCAAAACCTGGGTCGGGGGTAAGAACCACTTCAAAGTAGGCGGTAGAATCAAGATTTGCGCCTACGGGCCATTGATCAGCTCGAAAACCATTGGAGCCAGGGTTCGTCCCGGGAGTCGGAATGTTGACTCCTACTGCAGTAATATTCCCTGCAGTTAGGTTGGGGTCAACGGAAGTAGCCGCCACGGTCGCATCCAGGCTGTATTCAGCTATGGTCTGCGCTTTACCGTTGCTAGCCATCAGTAGGGTAGAAGCTACAAGAAGGGTAAAAATTTTATTCATGATGAAAGATGTTTCAGGTTGGTATGGCGGCGATTTGGATATTAGACAATTTGCCCTCAAATATAAGGGTATTGGTACAAAATACAGTACAGCTTTCTTGGAGATTATAAACAAGACTTGTTTGCTCCTCAACAATCGTTTATACGGAGTTATTGCAGAAGTGTTGCACATTTCATGGATATGATGTGCCAATAACGGATGAAGGGTTTATTTCCTCTTGGGGACAGTGATTTGTTGCGTGTGCGTGGCAGTGTTGCCGCAAACATCAGAGGCTGTCCAGGTACGAGTGATGATTACATTATCCGGATCAGAGAAATTGTACTGTTCGTCAAAGCTGATATCTGCACCCTGGCCACCATCGTCAAAGGCTCCAACAAACAGTGCCCGCGGAATTTCTTCTCTGCTGGCAACAAGCGTATCAACGGGGGCATTTTGGAAAACAGGAGGGGTGTCGTCAACCAAAGTGATGTACTGGCTTTCGGTAAGTTTGTTACCACAGGCATCGCTGAATTCATATGTGCGCTCAATAGCACCAGCACATCCTCCGGAAAAGTGTTTGTCGGTGAAATCGACCTGCAACTTGCCGGGGCAATTGCTGTGTGCTTCATATAGCACAGCGTCTTCCAAATCGGCTACGTTTACACGAACCTGTTTTTCAAAATGAGAGAGGGTGATGCCATTGGTCTGAGCCTGAGCATAGAAGGTAAAAAGCGAACAAAAAGACAGAATAACGAACTTCATAGGACACATGAATTGGATATCTAAAGGTAACACTTTTCTGACCAATACAAGATGACCTATGCGCAAGCTTTTTCCACAGCGAGGTGCAACAATTGTTTATAGCACCATAATACGTTGAGAAAGGGTTTCTTTGTTGGTCTGAAAATGAATGAGGTACAAACCTGCTCTCAGATTGCCCAGGTCCAGTTGCGTGGAGAAGTTAGAGTGAATGCTAAGGTTTTCCGGAAGCGCATAAATATGTTGACCCAACATATCACTGATCCAAAGCTTGCCATTTGTTACTTCAGAGCTGCGGATATTGACAGAGACCAACTGCCTTGCCGGGTTGGGAAACACGCCAAGCGAGATGTTGCCGGTTTGTGTTTCTACATGCGTTACCTGCTGCGGAATGGTGTAGAACATCTCTGCGCCTTCGTTGCTTCCGGGGCATGCATCACTGCTCCAGGAGCGTTGGTAGAGGAGGGGGCCGCGCTGTTCGGGACTCATCCAGATGTGCTCCAATACGGTGTAGTGGCGCTCCATGTCCAGATTGGCGTTGTAGCGGGTAGTAAGCGTGGTTCTTCGAATTTTGAGAACGTTTTCATAGGTTCCATTAGGCAAAATCAGCGTGCCATAGCCTACGCCCTCGCATTCTACCAATTGGTCAAGAGCCCAGTCTCTACACATGCTGAAGAGTGTGCCTGAAGATTCGTCAGAAGAAATGCTTCCGAATTCAAAAGGGTACTCAAACCAGGTAGCACCGTTGTGCATTTGAATCACTTCATTGTCCCCTCCCTGACCGAGGGAAACTAAACCGGCCTCCTGATTGCTCCAGTAACGAACCGAGCCGTTTGGAAGCGCCATGGCTACATTGGCCATTCCGAAGAAGGGAAAATCACTGATGTCGCCTGGGTGAATGATGCTGCCGCCCCAAATTTCGGAGTTGCCCAGCGTATGCAGATCTGTAAAATCCCAGATTTGGTTGGCGCCATCCGGGCCGTCGTGCATATTTTCGGTAGCGACGTCGTATGCCAGAACCCAATCGCCTGGCTCGTAAAAGCAGTTGTGTTGAAGAATAGGTTGTGCGTTGACCGTCAGTGAGATGAATAGCACTTGTGATAGAAAGTAAAGTTGTTTCACGGGGTTGCGCTTAGAGTTGCAGCGCAAAGGTAAGCCCGATTGAGTGCAATGTCAAGATTGTCGGTGTGAAATAGTTGTTAGTCGCTGTTTATTTCTGTTTCGTCGGGTTTCTCGTTAAAGTCCTTAAAGTTGCCGAGAAAGTGAGCGATCTGCGCTTTGTAATTCTCGAACTTGATCAGGTAGGAGCTTTCGGCTGTTTCATGGCGTAGCACGTGAATGGTGTTGTTGCGATGATCGGTCATACAAACCAAATGTTCCTGAAAACCATCAGGATACTTTTTCTTAAGTTCGTTGCGCACTGTTTCAGGCAAGCGTTCGAAGCTCACCATAACTCTTCGTTTTCCCGTTTTCATAGCTTTCCATTGCTTTGGTTGTGCAAAAGGCTTAAATACGTTTTTGAGATGCGATGGGTTGCAATTACACCAGCACAACTCGCTGCGTTTTGGATGGTCGCGGGATGGGTTGAGTGTTGAATAGGTCAGGTAGGCAGTATGTTGCGCTAATTTTCGTAGTGCTTGCGCTGCATACAGCAAAGAGCTTAAATTTGCCGTGAGAGTGGTTGTTCACGAATAGCCTATGAACCAAACATTAAAGTGAATTCACTGCACAAAAATTTTAGCGGTATCTCCGAATTCCGTAAATTGGCCACTTTGAAAATTGTTGAAAAAACGTTAATAAACCTTCTACTGCCTGAATGGCAGTGTTTTGTAAGCCTGCAATAATGTTGAGAACTTCGGTATTTCTGATGTGTGTGTTTTGTGCTTTGAGCTCGAATGCCCAGGTGTTTTGGTCGGAAGATTTTGGCAATATACCCGGGTGTAACAGCCAAACAGCAGACGGTTTTAATTCTGGCCTTGGACAATGGACAGTTGTTCAGGTGGACCCCGGTGCAAACTCTGTTCAACCAAACGTATGGTATGTGAGTGCGACAGAGGCTGGGATGGGGGAAGGGAATTGTGGCGAGGGCTGTCTTGACACGCCGGGCCTGAGCAATGCATCATTGCATGTAAGCACCGACCTGCTCGGAGATTTAGGGGCAGCCTATTTCGAGACGGGGTTTGGCTTTACGGATACTGACATCCGGGCTCAATCACCCATTATTGACTGCTCCGGTCAGGCAGAGATTACCATGAGTTTTTTGTACATGGCAGGTGGTAACAATGATGACTTTTGTTCGATTCAATATTTCGATGGTATGACATGGAGCGATTTGGGGACATTGCCTCAAACTGCTCTTACTTGTGCTCCTCAGGGAATCTGGACTGCTTTTTCTGTGGCTTTACCGGCCAGTGCCGATAACAACCCCAATGTGCGCATCGGTTTCAGGTGGATTAACGTGGACGACGGCATTGCCACAGACCCAAGTGTAGCCATAGACGACATTGAACTCTTTACCGGTGCGCCTCCACCACCGCCTGACATTTTCGCTGATTTCACGTCAAGTGAAACTATTGTATGTGCCGGTGATTGTGTTGAGTTCACCGATTTGAGCGATGGGCCCGTAACAGGTTGGACATGGACCTTTGAAGGAGGAACGCCGGGGTCATCAAATCAGCAGAGTCCAGCCGATGTTTGCTACGATAACCCCGGAACCTATGCCGTTACGCTCGAAGTGACCGGACCTGGTGGTGCTAACGATGTTCTTACCATACCGGGTTTTATAGAGGTAGAGGCATGCGGTTTGCCTCCACAGGCATCATTTACAGCTAGCTCTACCGATATTTGTGCCGGAGAATGTGTTGATTTTACTGACACCAGTCTTGGCGATGATATAACATCTTGGACGTGGGGGTTTACCGGAGCCAATCCGAATAACTCCAATCAACAAAACCCCACTAACGTATGTTACGACACGCCAGGAACCTACGCGGTAAGCTTGAGCGTTTCAAGTGCTTTTGGAGATGATTCAACCACTGAGAACGCCTTTATTACGGTAAGCGATTGCTCAGATCCACCGGAAGCTGCCTTTTCCTCCAATGTCCAGAATATTTGTGCAGGAGATTGTGTGAACTTCACAGATCAGAGTACGGGTAACATTACGGATTGGCAGTGGACTTTTACCGGCGCGGAAACCGCAAATTCCACCAACCAGAACCCCAACAACATCTGCTACAATACCCCCGGCTCATACAGCGTGACTCTGGTGGTAACCGGCCCTGATGGAAATGATCAGACAACGGTGAACAATTTTATAGTGGTTGATGACTGCTCAGCCCCCCCTACAGCTGCTTTTTCCTCCAATGTGCAGAATATCTGCATTGGTGATTGCGTAAACTTCAATGACCAAAGCACCGGATCGGTGAACACATGGCAGTGGACATTCGACGGTGCTGATACCCAAAACTCAAACAATCAAAATCCCGGAAATATCTGCTACAGCAATGAGGGTACATTTGCGGTAACCCTGCTGGTTACTGGTGATGATGGCGACGATGAAGTGACGGTGAACGGATACATCACCGTAGCAGACTGCGCTGGTCCGCAAGCTGGTTTTACTGCATCTGAGCTGGTGATCTGTGAAGGCGACTGTATTGATTTCATCAACCAAAGTATTGGTGGTGCCACAGATTTTGAGTGGTCTTTTCCGGGGGCTGATACGCCTTCGTCAACCGATGCCAATCCAACGGAAATATGCTACCAAAGTGCAGGTCAGTATGAGGTTACCCTCGAAGCCTCTGACGGAGTTGAAACAGACATTTTGACCCAACCTGCGTTCATTACTGTAGAAGAATGCCTTCCTGAACCTGCACCTCCAGTGCAGATTGGCTCGTCAACTACGCTTATTTGTTTGGGTGACTGTGTTTCTTTTACCGACCTGACAGAAGGAAACACCAGCAATTGGTCGTGGAGTTTTCCGGGTGCAGTTCCCTCTTTCTCAACGGTACAAAATCCACCACAGGTATGCTATCTGAACGAAGGCAGTTTTGATGTAACCCTTGAACTCACCGTTGACGGAGAGATCACGGATTCAACCTTCAGCAATTTTATCACGGTGGTTGATACCTGCGGCCCTATTGCCAATTTCAACTACACGCCTATTGTGTGTTTGGGGCAGTGTTATGATTTTGAAAACACCAGTACAGGTGGTACGAGCTATTTCTGGACCTTCGAGGGAGCAGCAACTCCCACATCGGAGATGGAAAACCCCACTGATATCTGTTACCTCGACCAAACAGGAATTTACAATGTAACCCTTACCGTAACCAATCAATTTGGGTCTTCTACATCTATTACCCAGCAAATCACAGTGGTGAATCCGCCAAACGTGAATGCCGGACCCGATCAAACCATTGTTCAGGGCACCAGCACCACACTCACGGCCGTAGCCGGAAACGGAACCGGAAACTTTGTTTGGCAACCCTTTGAAGACGTGCTTTGCTTCTCTTGTCCAAGTACGGTTACCTATCCTTTAAATGAAACCACGACATTTATCGTGTTTTACGAGCAGTCTGGTGGGTGTCAAAGCTCCGATACCGTTACCGTGTTTGTAGAAGAGTCCTACGTAGTTGGCGTACCGAACTCTTTTTCGCCGAATGGCGATGGAGTGAACGACGTACTCTTCGTGAGAGGCAACAACATTACCCGTATGCGATTTGTGGTTTACAATCGCTATGGTCAAAAAGTATTTGAAACCAACGACCAAAGTGTGGGTTGGGATGGTACCATGGGAGGCCGGGAATTGAATGCAGGTGTTTTTGGTTACTATTTAGAAGTGTTTCAGTTAGATGGAAATCAACAAATCATAAAGGGAGATATTACCCTGGTAAGATAACCGCGTATGAAGAAAAAACTACTCTTCGCATGTACAGTAGCAGGAATGATGGGGTGGGCGGATGTAACTGCGCAGCAGGATGTCCATTTCTCTCAGTTCTATTATTCGCCTGTGCATTGGAATCCAGCTGCGGCCGGAGCAACCCGTGGCGACATGCGCGCGGTGGCAACCTACCGTAATCAGTGGGCTTCGGTGTCCACCCCTTTTGTAACGTCGGCAGCTTCATTTGATGCCCCGATACAAACCCGTAACATGGGAGACAATTTCCTGGGAATTGGTTTGAATTTTAATCATGATCAGGCCGGTACACAAGGAATGAGCAACCTAAACATCAATGGGGCTCTGAGCTACAGTCTCGATTTGGGTAGTCGTTACAAGAAGCCCCACTACATCTCTTTCGGATTGAATTTCGGATTTCTGCAGCGAAGCTTCAACACACCTGAGTCAACATGGGATCGTCAGTGGGCAGGAAACGGTTTTGACCCCACCATTAACAATGGTGAGGGTATGCGGGGCGGAAAACTCGCTCGAGGTAATGTGACCGTAGGGGCAGGCGCACTGTGGAACTACACGTTTGATGATGACAAGCGGTTTTACCTGGGAGCAGCCATGTTTCATGTTAACCGACCCAACATGAGTTTGATTGAGGACTTTGACAACCTCTATCATAAGTTTACATACATGGCTGGTTTTGAGCTTGGGCACCCTGACAGGATGACCACCTTTCGCCCCAATATTATGGCGATGATGATGGGCCCTAACTTCTTTATGAACTTTGGGGGAGATGTGACCTTCGATTTGACAGATCGTACTGCCTACACGAACTACAAGAATCATCTTGCTGCGGGCTTTGGTATATACCACCGCCTTATGGACGCCATGATTTTTGCGATAAACATTGAGTACTCAAATTTTCGCATTGGCTTTGCATACGACCTGAACATATCGGGCTTTGATGTTGCAACCGGTGGAAACGGTGCTTTTGAAATTCTCCTTATGTACGAACCCCGATTTGGAGGCCCTGACACACAACGTCAGAAACTGCGCCGCAACAAGGGACTTTAATCCTAATCCTCAGCGAAATCAGATTCGCTTCAATTGCTGTTGGAGCATTTTGATCTGATCAGCCAGAATTTTGTGCTTGTCGAGCTTTTTAGCTTCGGCTAAAAGCGTCGTAGCCTCTCGCTTCTTGCGTTTTGCCATACAAATACCGGCAAGGTTGAGTTTGGCCATTGCCTGATCGTGTTTCATGCGTAGCCCAAGATTGAGCGCCTTGCGGAAGTATTTCTCGGCCTGTGTTAAACTTTTCAACTGAGACTCTACCATGCCGAGCAGGTAGTAATAGTAGGCTTCCTGTGAGCGTACCAACAAATCAGGTCGTTTTATCCTCAAAAGAGCCGCATGCGCTTTATCGGGCTTTTGGCGACGCAACTGGAAAAATGCCCAGAGAATGCGCTCGTCCTTGAAAATACTCAAGACTATAAGCGCCAACACGAAAATAAGTGAGATGCCGTTTCCTATGTGTCCTGAACTGAATTGCCAGATTATCAATCCGAGAAGCGCTGCGATGAGCGTAAACTTCACTACGCGGTTTACCATGGTTTTCGGGAAATTTCGGCAAAGTTAAAAAAGCCGGCGGGATGGATGACCTGACTGTTCTATGGAGTTCCTCCTCGTGCTTTTAAGGCTTGCACATTGAGCAAAAAAGCCCAGGTGATATCACCCACAGCACCGTCAACCGGAATACTTGTTACTCGCTGAAAATCCAGAACTGCCTCTGTAGTGCGGGCACAATAACAACCACTGGGCTCAATGTTGTAGCCAATTTCCTTCAGGATTTCCTGAAGGGCGAGCACTTCGTCCCCTTGCGATCCCTGAATAAGCAATTCCATCGGAAAGGTTATTGGTTGGTACGCGTGAAGTTAATCAATTTTTGCTACGCTGCCTTCCCGAGGATGAATTGTTTGCTTTGAAGGCTTTTCAGGAAGTTCAGAACCTTCTGCTCATCAAACGAATCAGGCGATAGGCTTCCTGACTCGATGAGGGCATTCATCGCACCTAGTGCGTGGAGCCCTTCTGACTCTAAAAGGGTTTCGAGCAGCGCTGCGTATTGGAGACTAAGCGAAACAAATTGCACTTTACCAGACTCCTTCTCACGAAAAACGAGCAGAAAAAAGTTTCCGGGTTTGGATATAAAATCAGCACGATGAATACGGTGAACAGGGTAGGTGAGGTGCAAAAGTCTGTAGTGCGGGTTAAAAACCAGTGGAAGGCTCAATAACTGGTTATCGGCACAAAGAACGTGAGCGGGAACTTCCAGGTCGGGCGTGCTGTGTACCTCTATTTCTGTCCATTCCATCATAAGCAGGTCGGGCAAAAAAGGCAGGTTGTTGGATTTGTGATATCCGGTCTCCTCGACAAATTCCAGTAATTCTCGGGCCATCCGCCAAACCCGGGGGTTGTGACATTTGTGTTCAGCGAAAAATCTTTCAACCAGTTCATTCCAATTGTCAGTTCCGAGGAACCTCACCGCAATAGGATAAGCCTCAGTCAAGATACTATGAACAACATTGAGCACCAACTTTCGATACTGTTTAAGTCTTTCAGGTGAAGTGCCCGGTATGCTGATGTCTATGCCGTCACGGCAATATTGTGCAAGCGCGCCCTGAATTGATGATGTATCCTTCTTCAACATGTTTGTCGGCTCCAGGCTTGATGCGCCAAACCGCGCAGATTGTTCATTTCACCAACCAAAACCGATAAGTCCGGTATGTTGAAGTCGCGCTCAAGCAGCACGGGCACCGGGTTTAGTTTAGGGAGTGTCCAGGAAAACAGGTCATACACCGGTTCTATCACATTTTGACCGTGTGTATCAATAATGAGGTCAGGCGCCACTTGTTCGTGCCCGGCCATATGGATATATGCCACAGACTCGAGCGGAAGCGATGACAGGAAAGTTTTCGGGTCGTATTGATGGTTGAAGGCATTTACGTACACATTGTTCACGTCGAGCAGAAGCTTACAACCAGATTCATTGACAATGCCGGAAATAAAAGTTGCCTCATCCATTTCAGCAGCCACAGGCGTGTAGTACGAAACATTCTCGAGTGCGAGCGGGCGTTCCAATACATCCTGCACCACCCTAATGCGCGCTGCGATGTGCCTGATGGCGTCTTCCCTGAAAGGAATAGGCAACAAATCGTACAAGTGGGCATTGTTGCACTTGCTGTAACTTAGGTGCTCACTGTATAACTGAACATTGTGTTCGTCCAGAAATCCCTTCAAGTCGCGGAGAAACTGCAAGTCCAGGGGGTCAGGGCTTCCTACAGACAATGAAAGGCCATGACATACCACCGGGTAGGCTTCGGTAGCTCGTCGTAAAACTTTGCCCCAGTAGCCGCCCATGCCCATCCAATTTTCGGGGGCAAGCTCGATAAAGTCCGGTCGGTCGGAAATGAGGGCAATCATGTCCTCAGCCATTTCCCGCCGGAAACCAAGACCAACACCCGGTATGTTAACTTCCTTATTCATCCCATCTTACGCCGTACTCAATTTCTGCCCAACATAAAAAAAGGGAGCTCATGAAAGCTCCCCCTTCAAGATTTAAGAGCATGCTAGTTTCCGCATTTGCCTTCTCCACATTTGTGTTCACCGGCTTTAGACTCCTTTTCTTTTTTTTCCTGTGCTTTTTTCTCTTCTCGCTCCAAAGCCTCTTTACGCGCGGCATCACGATCGGCCTGGCTGGCTTTTTTGCCACACATTTGCTCGCCGGCTTTGCTCTCATCGGCTTTGCTTTGGCCTTTTTCTTCAGCTTTGGATTTCTCTCCACACTTGCCCTCCCCGCATTTAAGCTCCATATTGCGGTTATCAACAAATGCGATGGGGTTTATGCTGCTGAGAATTTCGCTGCGCAATTCACCTCCTGAGCCAAGCATTTCAAAGCTCTCAGTTGCATTTGCATTACTGCCCATTGCGCTTGCAAGTATAGCACCAGTAGCCAAAGCAGATATCCGAATGTTTTTTTTCTTTTCCATGAGTGAAATGTTGAGGTTGATGTTTAAGAAAGCCGAAGCTTTTCTTCGACCATATTGACGCAAGTTACAAAACATGAGTCAGTCCGCAGAGTTTTTTGGCATTTTTATCGGGAACTAAGCACGGTGAATTTGTAAGGAATTCATTGTTTACAAGCTGTGAGCTCCCTTCAGGTATTTAACATTCAGGGTGCTACAGTTTGCTAACTTTGCGCTGTGCTGCATTATCCCGGAATCATTTCTTTCCTCGTGTTTGTGGGCCTCCATTTTACGGCCCACAGCCAAAATTTGCGCATGCAGCATGAAATGCAAATGCGCGAAAAAGATATCGCACGCACTTCGGTTCACTTCGAAATTGGCGGCAATGCCCTGGGTTGGTCTATAAACGGTGATCGCATCCTCTTTCAGTCTGATTATTACAAGGGGTCGCTCAGGCTCGGGATTGGAATATTGCCCTACCCTTCATCTTTAAAAGACAATCGCACATTCCTTTTCTTTCCTGTAGAGTACAACAACCTCTTTGGGCCGAAGCAAAACTTTCTGGAAATTGGTTTGGGAACCACTTTTACGAACTCATTACAGGGCAGTGATATCTGGATTACCGGAAGGGTGGGGTATCGTTTGCAACCCATCGGCGGCGGTTTTTTTATGCGGGCAGGATTGGTATTGCTTTACATACCCTATACCAACCCGATTCTTTACGGCAACGAAACAATGGATATAGTTCTTCCACTTCCCAGCGTTTCCTGGGGTTTTAGCTTTTAGAGCCGGTACCCCGCGGTTTTTGTGAAATGTTAATTTTGCAGGGCGACACAAAAACCAACCCATATGTTTCAAAACACATTTTGGGCTGCCATATTGGTGGCTTTTCTTTTTACCTCGTGCGATTCGGAAGATACGCGCATTACCTCGGCCGCGCTGCCCGAAGACTGGCAACCCGACGATGCGGAGGTTTATATTCCACAACCAGATGAAGACGGGTTTGCATGGCAAACAGAACAGTTTGCGGATCTTAAAATCCTGCGATACCGAATTCCCGATTGGGAGAATCTAACGCTTCAGCAAAAAAAGTTGGTGTACTATCTTGTAGAGGCAGGATTGACTGGAAGAGAGATTATTCAGGATCAGAATTACCGGCACAACCTCACTATTCGCAGGGCGCTTGAAAATATCTACGAGAATTATTCTGGCAACAGAAATACCAAGGGCTGGAAACGCTTTGAGACATACCTGAAGCGGGTTTGGTTCTCTAACGGTATTCATCACCATTACAGCAATGCCAAGTTTCTACCAACATTTAGCAGAGATTATTTTGATGAGTTGTGTGTTGACACAGGTATTGAGTTGAGCGATGAGGTTCTCGCAGCTATCTTCGACCCGGCTATTGATGCCAAAAAAGTAGAGCAAGACCCGGATAAAGGACTCGTTGAAGGTTCGGCTGTTAATTTCTACGATCCGGATATAACCACCCGGGAAGCTGAGGAATACCTCGCTTCCATTGCACCGAAAAATAAGCGAACCCCCGTTTCAACAAGTTTGAATTCCAAACTGGTGAGAGGTGATGACGGGAAGGTTGGAGAGCGCAGATATCGCGTGGGAGAGATGTACTCTGATGCCCTTAAAGAGGTAGTGCGCTGGCTGAAACTGGCTGAAAGCGTAGCGGAGAATGATAAACAGGCTTCTGCATTGCGCAAGCTTATTGATTATTACCAAACCGGAGACCTTGAGATATGGGACTTGTATAACATTGCCTGGGTGAGAGCTATTGAAGGCGACATTGATTACATCCAGGGCTTTGTTGAAGTGTACAATGACCCTCTGGGTTATACTGGCTCTTTTGAGAATATTGTGCAGATCAAGGATTTTGACGCATCTGAACGCATGCAGGTGATGATGGAGAATGCGCAGTGGTTTGAAGACCACATGCCATTTATGGATCAGCACAAAAAAGAGAATGTAGTTGGTATTACGTACAATGTGGTCAATGTTGCGGGAGAGGCCGGAGATGCTTCGCCGTCAACTCCAATCGGAGTGAACCTCCCCAACGCCAACTGGATCCGCAGTATGTATGGCTCCAAATCTGTGAGTTTGGGAAATATTCTGGAAGCTTATGATAAAGCCTCCGGACCAGGCATGATCGATGAGTTTGCGTATAATGAAGAGGAGGCCGAGCGGGCAAAAATGTATGGAAGCCTGGCAGGTAAGCTACACACGGCTCTTCATGAAGTCATTGGTCATGCATCAGGAGCACTCGAGGAAGGAGTGGGCACCCCAAAGGAAACCATCAAGAGCTATGCTTCAACCATCGAGGAGGGCAGGGCCGATCTGATTGCACTGTATTTCATTATGGATTCGATGATGGTGAAATTAGGACTGGTGGAAAGCATGGATGTTGGAAAAGCAGAGTACGATAGCTACATACGAAACGGATTGCTCACACAATTGCGCAGACTTGAACTGGGCGATGATATCGAGGAAGCTCATATGAGAAACCGTGCATGGGTATCCCGTTGGGTATTGGAGGCCGGAGCCGCGGATACTGTTATTGCCGAAGTGAAGCGCGAAGGAAAAACGTTCTACCACATTCGCGACTATGATCGGTTGCGCGAACTGTTTGGAGAACTTCTTCGCGAAGTTCAACGCATTAAGTCGCAAGGCGATTACAACGCTGCCCGCAACCTTGTAGAAAATTACGGTGTGAAGGTAGATCAGGACCTTCACAAAGAGGTGCTCGAGAGAACTGCTAAACTCGGTATAGCACCTTATGGCGGGTTTATCAACCCGAGATTGGTAGCGGAGATGGGAGAAGACGGTGAAATTACCGATGTGCGGGTAGAGTATCCGGATGATTTTGCCCGCCAGATGATGGAATACAGGGAGAAGTATTCTTTTCTGCCTGATTACAACTGATGGGATGACAGCAGAGTTGTTAAAAAAAAGGGAGCCAACGGCTCCCTTTTTTTAACAGGTGAAACGAAACATTACACTGCTTTGTAATGATAACCAAAACCTCTCTGAATGAGTTGTTGCCAACGGTCGGAGAGTATCTTTACAGCCCTGCTCAGCTGAATTTTTTCGGTGGGTTTCAAAAAGTAGCCGTTCGCACCCCTGACATAACACGCAGCAATCACATCCTTGTCGCTGTTGTCGCTTAAAACAAAAACCGGTATTTGCTTCAGTTTGTCGCTTCGTTGAATTTGTTCAAGAATTTTCAGTCCTTCCTTCGCATCCGGTAAGTTGATATCCAGTAAAATGAGGGAGGGCAGGTCAAGATGTCTTACCCTTGTGCTCAGGCACTGCGAAATGAAGTCATGCACGGCACTCATGGTTGAGAGGTGTTGAATTTCTACTGTATCGTTGTTTTCAGCAAACATTCGTTCAATCAATGCACAATCGGCTTCGGTTCGGTCAATCAGTAAAATCCTTTTCATAGCTCGTGCTTTTCATTAATTTGAACAGGTTCGGGTTGGGTGTATTGTGGCAGTTTAAATTGGTAAGGCAGTTTCGCGATTTTATCGAGAAACCAGTGGTGAAAAACCACGTACTCATGACTTCTGATTTTCCATGCGTAGTCAGAGTGATCGCTTTCCAGTTCGTAGAACAGATCTTGATTGTTGAAGTAGGTTTTGGCAAAGTCGAAGCTGGTGCGCTCCAGGTTCCTGAGAATTTTGAGAATAGCCTTGTCGCGAGAGGCAAATTCGAGTTCTTCGGGATTTTTAGACAGGTGTTTGCGCAAGGAGTCAATTGAAAGGTCTGCGAGATCCAAAAGTTGCATCTCCATCAAACACATGATGCTTAAAATGCGAACCCCCACATTCCAGCCTTCAGGGTCAGTATCCATGAGGGCATATTCACTGTTGCACCGCTCGTAAGCTTTAGAAAACTGACCTCTGTTAAACAGAATACAGGCCTGCAGGTAAACCATTTTACTGCGTTCAAAGGGGGCAACGCGTATTAAATCACTTTGCAACAATGTGTCAGCTACTTCCCACGCCATATTCAGGTTACCCTGAAAATAGTAGGTCTGGGCCTGCAGCGATTTAATTGCAACAAAATTGTAGCTACCCACCCCTGCTCCCCGCAAACTGAGTTCGATATTTTTCTGACAGTGGTCAAACTCATGCATCAGCATGTGGTTGTAGGCCAGGTTGACGTATGCACTACTTAATTTAATATCAGACCGTAGAGCAGGACTAGCGTTGATCACATGAACCATTTTCTCCGCCGATTTACCCGCTGAATTATAATCCCCGAGTGCCTGGAAGTATTCCATTTCAAAGAGATAAACGTATTGTCCAACGGTTGCAGATTTCGTGGAGTTGTAAAGACGCTGGAGTTCTGATAAGGCCTCGGTCAATAGACCTACTTGCTCGTTTTGGCTGGCCTTTCGATCAGCAGCCATATAAAAACGGGTATTCCATTCCAAGGCGAGATATACAGCGTCTCTCTTTTTTTCTGCCTCTGTAATTTTACTCCGTAAAATCGAAAAAGCCTTTTCTCCTTGTGAAAGCCCATCCCATTCAAGTTTAATTCGTAGAATGCTCACGAGGAGATCGTAGAGTTCGTAGGTTTCACAGGTTTGAATTTCGTTACTCATTAATAAATTCGCAGACCGTTGGTTTCCTCGGCCTAAAAGATTGGTAATGAGAATCCAATTCTTGGTGACAAGTTGGCGCGCCTTGTACCACTCACTGTAGTTGCCTCTGCGAAGAATGTTTTGCCGAAGGGTAAGAGAATCGAATATTTTATCGCGTAGCCGGGTCAGAAATTTATTGAAGTCGTATTTGTCCATGCCCGGGCTGATGGCGTTTAGCAATTCGTCGTAATCAGCGTTTGGATGATCGAGCATGTATTGCAGGGCTTCGTGCGATTTAAGGTGCTGGGCGCCTTTTCTGCTGAATGACACAAGGTATTGCAGGGCTAATTCGCCCTCAAAGGGCTTGAGCCTCTGCGTAATCTCGCGCAACTCGTCAAATATGTTCAGCCTTTTCATGAGATAATGTCTGATAAAAGTAGTCTAAAATAGAATACAAGTCAAGTAATAAGGGAAAAAATAAATAAAAAGCACAATTAACAATGTCTGAAAATAGCAACTATTTCCAATTATTTATTACTTGGATGCAGCACCTTTGCTCCGAACATTCATTGTAACCTTCTAAAAACAGCGATATGACTTCTTTCTTTGCTCTCCTCTTTGCACTGATTTTCGGTTCGGCCACTTTCCAGAGTGCCCAGGTAACTACCGACAGAACCCAGACTCCGGATGTGGAAACCACCTACTCCAAAAGCGACGGTATTGGTATGGGCGGTACCGGTGGTGGAATGACCGACCCCACAAGACCCTGATAGATTCAAGCCATTTCGCAATGGCTACAAGAAATGTAATTGCTGACGTACTATTCGAGAGGCCATCAGGCAATTACATAATAAAAGACGGCAGTAGCCGTCTTTTTTTTTGAGGACACCATACTTTTCTTGTAGGTTCAATGTAAGCACCGGGCTTGCGGCAATGGCTATATTTAGAGGGTGATACGGCCCAGTCTCCCCTGATAAGCTGTCAGGTCTTCGCGCAGATCAAATTGCGCCCTGTGTATCTATTGGAATGCCCGATGAAACAACTTTTCTTTCAAAACGCTTGAAGGAACCTCAAAAGACCTTAATATTGTGGTGTATTGTGGTACGGCTGAACCGGATGAATACCTTACCCTGTGTTCACGGATGAATTTTGATTTCCGAAATTACCTTGAGTCGGTCTGCAGTAGGGGTTTTACGCGAGTACGACCTGCAATTGAGATGTTCAAACGCAATATCGAGCCATGATTGACGAAGAAGACCTTCTGATCATCTTTGCCCGGAACCCTGTTCCCGGAAAGGTTAAGACGAGATTGGCCCAAGCCATTGGAGATGATCTAGCCTTAAAAGTTTACCTGCGATTGTTGGAGCATAGTCACAAAGTTGCAGATGAGCTGGACTGCACCACACGCGTGTGCTATACCGATAGCATCGATGATTTTGGTTTGCTGGACTATTTTAAGTTCGAAAAGCAATTACAGGAGGGCGCAGACCTTGGCGACAGAATGCTCAACGCTTTCAACACGGCCTTTGAGGATGGTTTTCGAAGGGTGGTGCTGATTGGGTCGGACTGTATCGAGCTAACATCGGGTATTCTGCGCGATGCTTTTGAAAGCCTTATTGAACACGATTGTGTGTTGGGTCCTGCAACCGACGGCGGCTACTACCTGATTGGCCTCAATACCACACTTACTGCCTTGTTTGAAAACAAAAAATGGAGTACCCCCGACGTGCTGCTCGATACCTTGCTTGATCTTCAAAAGGCCGACAAGAGCTACTTTATGCTGCCAACTCTCAGTGATATAGACACCCCTGAGGATTTCGAAAAGGTACAGCGGCTTTTTGCTTAATTGCCGCCAAGGATAATGGGGAGGCCGTCCTTTCCGCTGCCGATTACCACCACTTTGGCGTTGTTAGACTGAGACAAGGCTTCGGTTGCTTCAATACCCTTCCAGCGCAACAAGTCCTGCGTTATACTTTGGGCCACGATCTTCTGGAAATCCTGGATTCCTTCTGCCTCAATCTTTTTACGCGCGGCCTCTTTTTGTGCCTTTTCGATACGGAATTCGTACTCAAGCGATTCTTGCTCCTGTTGAAGCTTGCGCTCTATGGAAGCGCGCAGCTTCTCCGGAAGTTCTATGTTTCGAATCAGCACGTCATTCAACTGAAGGAAGTTGCGGTTGAGTCGTTTTCGCATTTCTTCTTCAACCTGCAGCTGAATTTCCTCCCTGCGCGTGGTGTTAATCTCTTCCGGAAGGTATTGTGCAATGGTCTCGCGGGTTACTGCACGCATGGCCGGGATCACAACACGGTCTACATATTTACTTCCCCGTCGCACCTCTAAACTTCCTAGCTGTTCTACAATCGGCTCGTGAAAGATTGTAACGTCAAGTTTAATGTCCAGCAGATTGGAAGATAATGCGGTCATCGACACCGTTGTTTCTTGCTGGCGTATTTCGTAATCCACTACGCTGTTCCATGGAGCTATCAGATGGAAACCCTGCCCCAAAGGAGCATCCTCCTCCGAAATACCACCTCCAAAAGTTTTATAAATCAATCCTGCATGACCTGCGGGAATAGTTACAGTGATGCGAGACCATGATATGATCAACAAAACCAAAACGACACCGAATATAATAAACGGACGAACTTTGCTGATATCTACGGGTTGAGGGTTGTAATTAGACATACGAATATGATTTAAGACGTTGCAGACAAAGGTAACATTTTAGAGTGGGCTTGGTTTTTGGGCTGGACCACTAATAGGCCCCACCTCGCTTGCGAATAAACCATTCAATCGCCAGTAACGCGAGCAAGCAAAAGAAAATCCATCGCAGGTTGATCAAATCGGCCAGCTCCTTTCTGTCGTAGATGACCGAAGCAATTTCACCGCTTTCGGCAAGCATTTCCGGTAGTTGTTGCAGATTATCAGGGTAGAGCATTGCGCCGGAGGTGGTCTGCGACAACTGGTACAACAACTGGTGGTTGGCCCGGGTTTGCATGGCTTCTACGTTCACCGGAACCACGCTAAACGCACCTTCAGCGGTGTGTCTTTCGGCTGTAGTAATAGAAGTTGCTATGTAGCGATAATTACCTGCCGGCAGCAAACCCGCTTGAAGCCTGTATGCGTTTCCGGCTCTCGAAAAGCTGAATTCATAGGTACGGCCTTCTTCATCGGTTATCTCCATGATCACTTCCGGATCAGTCACCAGTTCATAACTCTTGTTGTAGCTCTCAGCGCGAAAAACAACGGGTTCATTCTCGCGAAACGTTCTTGCCCCCGAAATGCGTAAAAAAGCTTTACTTTCTCTTGCCGAGAGGTACTGTGCCGTTTTTTGCACCAAACTGTTGAATACGTCATGACTGCGAAAGTCAGCGTAACTCATAGTCCGCCAGCGCCAAAGCCCTTCGCCTACCAGCACTGCGGCTTTTTGATCATTTACTTCAGTGAAAGCGAACAGCGGATACTCGGTTTTTACAGCTCCTACGCGCTGGTACATTAACACCTGTGCCTGCGTAGTAAGCTGGTAATCGCCAAATGGAGCGCTGAGTGGGGGCAATTTACCAAAGTGGTGGCCTGTTTCCGCTTCGATGCTGAAAAGAGAAAAGGTACTGTTAAAAGCACTCCCAACGGCATTACTTGTAGCCCGCGGATTGCTGATTCTCACTCCCGCATTGAAATTGTTGAATGCCTGGAGGTCGCTTTGACCGGTAAGGATAAACCATGTCGGGATATTTTTATCGCGTATCGCGTTCAGGTAAGTGCCAATTGGGAACTGTCGTGAAGGAAGCCCATGAAGAACAACCAGATTGTATTCTTCCAGAACGGGCATCACCTCACCGGCCAGAATCACCTCTACTTCGTAGTTTTCGTGTGTCTCAAGGGCCAGTCTTATAGCGCGGATATCAGGGTGGGGTGCATTGGCAACCACCAGGATTTTTTGCTTGCTGTCAAGAATTTCGAGATAAAACTCACGGGTGTTGTTCAGGGTGGTGAATTCACCGCTTAAGGGTTTTACACTTGCGGTAAAGCGCTGAATGCCTACCGGCTCGGCGGGAAGCAAAAACTTCACGGCCTGTTGGCTCACCTCGCCCTGAAAGCGCACCTGTTGGCGAGCCAATTCTTGTCCGTTTTTAAGGATGCTCACCTCAGTGGCTTCGCCATCGTATCCACGTGCCTCCACAATCATTTCAACCGGAAAATCGTTTCCAAGGTATGCGAGTTGGTTGTGCGAGAGGTCGCGAATCAAAACGTCTTTTCTCGCTGTGGTATCACCTAAAGCAATGGTATAGATAGGCGCGCCAAGCAGGTGACTCCGGTGAATGGGATTCATTCCCCTGTTGTACAATCCGTCGGAAGCAAGAATGACTGCTCCGAGATTTCGGTTGCTATATCGCTGGTAGATTTCATTCAGAAAACCCGCAATATCGGTCTCGCGGTCTTTAAAATCAAAGGTGGGATTTTCCTGAATTTTATCTCCGAAACCATAGGTCCTCACCTCGAATTTTTGCCCAAGTCTGCTCGCAAGCTCAGGTAACCCCTCAGCAGCCAACATCCTTACATTGGATGAGTCGGCCGAGAGAACCATCGATGCGCTGTTGTCCAATGCAACCACCACTACAGGTGCTTCCACATCCTGCGACATCATTTTGAGCATGGGCTCCAGGAGAAAAAAAGCCAGAATGGTCACTACAACAAAGCGAAGACCGGCCAGTATTTTGATGATGGCTGGATGAAAATCCTTCAGGTTGCGATCGCGAAAATACAAAAGCGCAGCAGCGCCTATGCCCGCTAACACACAGAGCAGAAGGTACCATAAGGGGTATGTGGTGATGATTTCCAAGGTGGGCGTGATGCTCCTTAGGTAAGCATGCCTCCGTCAACATTGATTGTTTGCCCCGTGATGTATGCACTCCAGTCGGATGCCAGAAAAACGCACAAGTTGGCCACATCTTCGGGGGTTCCTCCGCGTTTTAATGGAATAGCCTCACGCCATTGTGCCACCACGTCAGCGTCGAGGGCGTCAGTCATCTCGGTTTCAATAAAACCGGGTGCAATAGCGTTACAGCGCACGTTTCGCGAACCAACCTCAAGTGCTACCGACTTGGTAAAGCCCAGAATACCTGCTTTGGAAGCGGCGTAATTTGCCTGCCCGGCATTTCCTTTTACACCTACTACTGAACTCATGTTGATGATGGAGCCGCTTCTGGCTTTCAACATGGTTCGCATCACAGCTTTGGTGAGGTTGAACACTGACTTCAGGTTGGTTTGGATTACTTCATCCCATTGTTCCTCCGTCATTCGCATCAACAAACCATCTCTTGTTATGCCGGCGTTGTTGATGAGTACGTCAACGGTACCAAATTCTTTGACAACTTCTGAAATCAGAGCGTCGGAAGCGGCATAATCTGCTGCGTCGGATTGATAGGCCACGGCTTTAACACCATTTTTCTGAAGTGATTCGGCAAGCTCATTGGCTTTTGTAGCGGACGATGCATAGGTAAAGGCAATATGTGCTCCCTGAGCGGCGCATTGTTCAGCTATGGATCTTCCGATTCCGCGACTGGCACCGGTAATCAGCACCACTTTTCCATCGAGTAATTTCATGTGTTATTGGACTTGTTTGATGTAAGGCTCAAAGATAAGAGAAGCCCCGGTTTTATCCGGGGCTAAGTTTGTACTTCTGAAAAATGAATCTTGCCGAAAAAGCGACTTGTCACAGCTTTCCGAAACCGACTTGTTACAGCCAGCGTTTGATGAGGCGCTCAGTAAATCGCGTTACGGGCGCTGAGGCTAGTCTGAGAATCATCCGCAGCACGGGATTTTCTACTTTACCAATCAACCAATCGTTCATGATTGAGCCTACGGCAGAGGTTGCCGACATTCGGATTTTCTCTCCGAGTTCACGGTCTTCAAGCACATCGCCAATGATTTGCTTGATGAGGTTTGCCGGGCGCAAGCTGGCCACAATGTCATCTGAGGATTGCTTGAGTGAAATCAACTGCATTTCTTGCCGCTGTTCAAGCAGGGCAATGCTCTGGTTGAGTTCCTCCATCGTTCGTGGTTTTGTTTCCATGCCGGGGTTCATCAGTCAAGCAGGTTTTTGATTACAGTGTTCGCAATGGGGAGCTCCAGTAATTGAACCCTGAATATGCGCAAGATGATCACAACTAGCAGATAGATGCCGGCCACAACAAGGAAACCCAGATAGGCTGCTCCAAGAAGATGCCCCAACCACAGCGCCAAAGCAATGCTCAGGTTGGTAAGAAACAATGTTATTGCCACACCGATAATTAAGTGCGATACGGCCTTACCTGATGTTTTGGCAGTAGCGCGTACCGATTTTAGCCGCGCAATCTCTACCGTCGTTTTCACATACGCCTCGGTATGCGAAACGAGTTCTTCAAAATGCTGCTGGGTGTCCTTCATTTTAGTTGGCCGCGGCCTTTGCGTTCTTCTTCAGATTTTCAACCGTCTCCTTCGCTTCCTGCGCAACACCAGAGGCTTCTTCTTTTACCTCTTCGAATTTTTCCTTTACGTCATCCATGAACTCGTTCATGCTGTCTTTCAGGTCTTCGGCGTAGCGCTTTCCTTCCTTTCGAAGCTTTTTTCTTGTTTTCTCGCCCTTTTCGGGCGCGTACAAAATACCCACAAGTGTACCCACGGCTGCACCTGCGAGAAATCCTACCAAAATCTTTCCACTACTCATGATTAAAGGTTTTTAAGGGTTAAACTTATTTGAACTTATCATTCCGACACACATTCGGTACGTATTTCTATTGAATCGGTCGGAACGAGTAAAATATACAGTTTTTTCCCTGAACTACAAAATTACTCATAGTGCATTGAACTCGCGTTTTTTGTGCTAAAACATGAGCAAACGCGCAGAAATCAAGTCTTGAAGCCGCTAGGTTTGTTGTAACTTTAGGGCTGATTTTTAACATTATTTGTTGTGGATTCATCACTTTTTCAACCCAATGCGCGCGACAGATTTCGGCTTGTTGGTATCCTTGAGGGCATCAGTTTTCTCTTGCTTTTGCTCATAGCGATGCCGCTAAAATACTTCATGAGCATGCCTCTGGCAGTTACCTATGTGGGGTGGGCACACGGCGTGTTGTTTGTAGCCTACATGTTGTTTTTAGCGAAGGCGTGGTGGATGTACAAATGGTCATTTACTAAGATTTTTTTAGCGGTGGGTGCGGCATTCTTTCCGGGAGGTCCTTTTATGTTGGACTCAAAAATTAAGCAATGGTAGCGGTGGTGGAGTGCAATCCAAATCAATCAAACTGGTATGAAGATAAAATGGTTTAACTGGGCGTGGATAGTGGCAATGCTTTGCTCCTCGCATTTGCTTGTTGCACAATTGGAAGTAGAGTCATTTCGAAAAGCGGGGATGGCAGATCATGAAGTGATTCAGGCGGCATTGGATGCATTGGAAGCGCAGGGCAGGGGTAAGTTATCTTTTGACGGCAGTCGCACCTACAGGATTGCAAAATCACTGGAGTTACCGAGAAAGAGTCGGGCCGGGCATTTTGTGCTGGAAGGTAACGGGACTTTGTTGCGGGCTGATTTGGATACCATAAACATCTTTAATCGAATACCACGAAATCAAAGAGAGGCGCTCAACGAGATGATGAGCACGCGTTTCGTTATACAGGATTTCGTTTTTCAGGATGGCGCCAAGGCCATCAATCTTGGAGCAACTTTCGGAAGCGCCATTTTGCGCTGCCATTTCCGCAATCATCGCGAAGCCGCTGTGGATATTCAGTTTGGGCTTCAAACACGTATTGAGCACTGTTTGTCAACCAATTGCTCCAAAGATAATTTTGTGCTGCGCCACGGTGAAGATTGGGGTGGTAACCAGAACAATTCGCAGAGCAACCACAGCGTGATAGAAAGCTGCAGAGTGTTTGCCCGAAAAGATGGCGAAACCTCTTTCAAGGTATTGGCTTCAGGCGGAATAGTATTGAGCAATATTATCAGTGAAGGCCACGGTCAGGTTCAGTATGCGGTGTATGCAGACCGGCTAAACAGCACAACAGTTCGGTATTTCAAGATTAACAATTTTCACCTGGAACACGCCCCGCTTAAAGCTGGGATCTACGTGCGCATGAGTGGAAATTCTGAAATCAATGGCATCTATTATCAAATTGCCCGCGATGAGGTGCCGCTTATCTTGGCCGGACGACAGAGCGGACTCATGCACGTTTCCAACATTCCGCATTTTGTGAGAGGCTCTGTAATGCAGCAAGAACAGTCTGGCGGCGGTGCTGTGTGGGTGCTGACCCATTGTCATCGTGCTTTTTATCAAGCCTCTAATTGGAGGGTAAGAAATTTGGAAGGCGAGCTGGTGAAGGAGTTGCCCTATTATTTTTCCGGACAGGAAGGTGGTCACGGTATTCGACGTTGGCACGGCAGATAGACTGAAGGCTTTAGAACTGGGCTCAAAAAAAGGAGGGCTGCTCTCGCTTGAGCAGCCCTCACTCCAAGGTTCAACCTTTTTTAACCAATCTATTAACCAAACAGATGGGCTTGTTTACGGCCAAAGGGATGATTGGGTTACATCGCAGATGAAAAAAATCAGACTTTTGTAACTGATTTTTCTTCAATCATCTTAGCTTCAGTTAGATAATTCCTGAAAAACCTGTCAATATCCGATTTCTCCAGGTCGGGATTGAGCAAAATCAGGCGAATAGACAGCCCATTTGGTAAGTGGCAGTAGTTTACCATACTCTTACCGCTTTCAACCAGACTTTGGCGAATTTTGTGGTTAAACTTGTCTGCTTCATCTCCGGATGCAGGCACATACCTAAAGTTCACATTCAAGGTTTGCGTAGGGCACATAAGTTCCAATCGTGGGTGCTGCTCAATAACGGATGTGGCGTACTGTGCCAGTGCAAAAAGGTGGTTGATGCGGGCCACATAACCTTCGTCGCCAAAGTATTTCCATGCCAGCCATAGTTTAAGTGAGTCAACACGTTTTCCACATTGAAGTGATTTGGGGCCGAGGTCGTATTGGCTGCTGTCGTCGTTGTGATAAATGTAAGAGGTATCGTCGGAGCTGAGGGCTTCTCGCAGTACGCTTGCATCTTTCACCAACAACACCGAACAAATCAATGGTATATTCATCAATTTGTGGGGGTTCCAGGAGAATGAGTCGCATTGCTCGATGCCGTTAAAGAGGTGCCGCCAATTGGGACTCATGATGGCCGAACCACCCCATGACCCATCGGCGTGCAGCCACATATTGTAGCGGCGTGCAACGGGAACCAATTCTGCCAGATTATCAAAAGCACCCATTTCCGTGGTTCCACAGGTAGCTCCAATAAAAAAGGGCACTTCACCGCGATTCAAGCTTGCTTCAATGGCTTCGGTAAGGGCGCGCGAACATATTTTTCCGTGGTTATCTACGGCCACCTTTTTCAGGTTCTGCGTACCCAGCCCAATGGCATTGGCTGCTTTGGTAAACGAAAAGTGCGATCGCTCTGAAACAAAGGCGGTAAGTGTAGGCAAATGGGCCATTCCTTTTTCTTTGCCCTCTGGAAAGAGATGATTTCGGGCGGTAATCATAGCCACCAGATTGGTGTTGCTTCCGCCGGTGAGGAAAGTTCCATCTCCGTGGGTGAACCTTGTAAAAGAGTTCATCTTTCGAACAATCTCCATTTCCATAAGTGTCGCCACAGGTGCTACTTCGTAGGTGTACATGGAGGTGTTGGAGAGCGATGTGATAAACTCACCCAGTAAAGCCGGCAGGTTCAATCCGCCAAACAACTGGTTGAGATATTGCTTACTGCCGGTTTTTACGCTGAGATGCAAGTACTGGCGGATAAAATCCAGCAGCGCATTGTAAGGTGTGCCGTTTGCCCGTAACTCAAAGTCGAAGCGGCTTTTCAGAGCTTCAGGCAGCATAAACTCATTGACCTTTTGCGCCGGATTATTCAGCGAATCAATATACTCCTGTATGATGTCGAATGTTTCGGCAAGTACCTTTCGGTGGTCTTCCATATCTTCCGCTAAAAAGGTGTCCAAAGGTAGCAAATATGCATGTGAACAACTGTTTTGTTGTTTTGTGCGAATGACCTGTATTTTTTTGGTTTGTCACTCGCAACAATGTGAGCCTTGCACACAGAAAAGCCCGGAACTTTCGTTACCGGGCCCTTCGTTTACACGAACTTTAACTTCAAGGACTAATAGTACACGAGTCGCTGAACTTTGGCGATGTGTTTCGCTAGTCGCAGCACTTGTTTGGTGTAACCAAATTCATTGTCGTACCAAACGTACAACACGATGTTCTTTTTGTCGGGGCTCACGATGGTGGCCGGTGAATCGTACACCGAGCAACATGTGTTTCCGATAATGTCGCTCGAAACGAGCTCCTCGTCAATGGAGTAGTTGATTTGATTTACCAAATCTCCACGCAACGCTGCATCGCGCAGGTAACCGTTTACTTCTTCAAGAGAGGTCTCGCGGTTCACTGAGAGGTGCATAATGGCCAGTGATCCGTTCGGGGTAGGCACGCGAACAGCGTTGGCCGTAAGTTTGTCCTTCAATTGAGGGATTACCTTCGTAACCGCACGCCCGGCTCCGGTTTCAGTGATTACCATGTTGATGGCAGCAGAGCGACCACGACGGGTTTTTTTGTGCATGTTGTCCAACAAATTCTGGTCGTTGGTGTATGCGTGCACTGTTTCGATGTGACCTTTTTCGATGCCTATTTTTTCTTCAATCACATTGAGCACAGGGCAAATAGCATTTGTTGTGCACGAAGCGGCAGAGAACAACTGCGTGTTGTCAATGTCTAATTCCTTGTGATTGATACCGTAAACGATGTTAGGCATTTCTTTCCCCGGAGCGGTAAGAAGAACTTTGCTTACACCTTTTGCTTTCAGGTGGCGTCCGAGTGATTCAGCATCAGCAAATTTTCCGGTGTTGTCAATCACAAGCGCTTTGTCAATGCCATAAGCGGTGTAATCCACATCCTCAGGTTGGTCAGCACAAATCATTTGTACTATCTGGCCGTTGATGATGAGTTGCTCGTTGTTGAGGTCTTCAACCACAGTGCCGTGAAATTCTCCATGCACAGAATCGTTTCGCAGGAGGGCGGCGCGTTTAGAAATCATGCTCTTGTCACGATCGCGGGTAACGATAGCCCGTAAACGCAGTTGTTGTCCTTTACCTGCTTGTTTAATCAATTCGCGCGCAGCCAAGCGACCAATACGACCAAATCCGTAAAGCACAACGTCTTTAGGTTCAATATCGCTGCTGGTTTGGTGACCAATAAAGTTGGCCAATTTGCTGCGAAGAAATTCCTCTTTTGAGGCGAACTGAGCTTTTTCGGTAAGCCACTCGTTGGCAAGGCGGCCGATGTCAATCTTGGCGGGTGCCAGGTCAAAAGTGAGCAGAAGTTCGGCCAGCTCGGCTGAATCATACACCTCAATCGGCCGGTTTACTACCTCGCGGGCGTACACGTGCAGGTTGAGGATTTCAGAGATGTTGGTATCGAGCAGAGGATTTCTGAACAATACCAATTCGACAGACTTTTCATACATCAGTTTGCCGATTGCGTGCATAAGACTAATGGCTGCCCGTTTGCGGTCAACCCAGTCTTTCAACTCGTTATCGTAGGTAGATTTACCTGCGTCCAACGTTTCAGTTGCCATGAAAGATTATTTAGGGGGTTTATTATCCCAGGTAAGACTTCAGCAGTTTGCTGCGTGAAGTGTGTCGGAGACGCTTTATTGCTTTCTCCTTAATTTGCCGAACGCGCTCACGGGTGAGGTTGAACTTGGCACCGATTTCCTCCAGTGTCATGCCGTGCGTTTTACCAATTCCGTAGAAGAGTCGAATTACTTCGGCCTCTTTGTCGCTTAAGGTTGATAACGAACGCTCAATTTCCTTTACCAATGATTCACTCAACAAATCGCGGTCTGCTTTTGGAGAGTCTTCATTGATCATTACATCGAGCAAGGAGTTTGATTCACCTTCCTGAAAAGGAGCATCCACAGACACGTGACGGCCCGAAACCTTCAGTGACTCGGCAACCTTTTCGATGGGCATGTCAAGTGCTACCGCCAATTCATCCACAGTAGGAGGGCGGTCGTATTCCTGCTCGAGCTTGGCGAACATTTTGTTGATTTTGTTCAACGAGCCTACCTGATTCAGAGGCAAACGAACAATTCGCGATTGCTCGGCCAAAGCCTGAAGGATAGACTGGCGAATCCACCATACGGCGTACGAGATGAATTTAAATCCGCGTGTTTCGTCGAAACGTTGGGCCGCTTTAATCAATCCGAGGTTACCTTCATTAATAAGATCCGGAAGAGAGAGACCTTGATTTTGGTATTGTTTTGAAACAGAAACCACAAAACGAAGGTTGGCGCGGGTCAGTTTTTCGAGGGCTGCTTGATCGCCTTTTTTGATGCGGCGGGCCAATTCTACTTCTTCTTCTGCGGTGATGAGGTCTTCTTTACCAATTTCGTGGAGGTATTTGTCGAGCGACTGGCTCTCACGATTGGTAATGCTTTTGGTGATTTTTAGTTGTCTCATGTGGTTTTTTTATCCGTGTGAGTGATGGTGTAGCCCCCCAATCATATATCCCGGCAAAGGTACGCTTTTATTCTCTTGCAATCAAGAGCAGGCTCTGCCGAAATGATGGCAATGTAAAGGCGACAGGAGGGGAGCCCATCGCCTTTTTTTCAATCAGTCTGTCTTAACTGAGGAGACTTTAGGTAATTAGAGTTTACGGTTTCCGTTTTTGTGTCTCGCAGGCCAGCCGATTGATGATTTTATTTTTTTAGAGTCCGAATCCATAGTAGGCCAAAGAGCCGTTGGGATACATTCCCTCAATGAGCACGCCGCCCCGGCTTTCTTTCAGGATATTACCAACATCCTCGGCAGTCTTTACTGGTTTTTTGTCAATTCGCGTGATAATAAAGCCGTTTTTAATTCCGGCCTTTTGAATGGACCCGTCCGTGATATTATCAACCACAACACCTTGCTTTATGTTTAAGCGGCGCAGTGTGTTGCCATCTGCCTCTTCGAAAGTAGCCCCAAAGGCTGCAGTGACCACATCATCTTCACGACTCCTCATTTCAGTGCTACCGTATTGGTTTCTGAGGGTGAGGTTAAAATACTTTTGCTCTTTACCGCGCATTACTCCCACTACCACGCTATCGCCGGGTCGGAACCTCGCAATTTGCTCCTGAAGCTCCGTAACGTTGCGAATATTGGCGTCGTTTACCTTGGTTATCACGTCGCCCACTTTGATGCCGGCTTCGGCGGCTGCACCACCGTCGGTGAGTCCACGAACGTATGCACCGCTGCGACTTTCGAGTTTTTCTGCACGCGCCAGATCTTCAGAGATGTTGGCAATAGATACTCCCACAAAGGCGCGCTGTACCCTTCCGAACTCAAACAAGTCGTTGGTCACTTTTTGAACGATACTGGCAGGGATGGCAAATGCGTAACCGCTGTATGAACCGGTTCGTGATGCGATGGCCGTGTTGATTCCAATTAAATCTCCGTTAATGGTTACCAGCGCACCTCCCGAGTTACCCGGATTTACGGCGGCGTCTGTTTGAATAAACGATTCAATGGGAAACTGATCATTGCCCGGATCGTAGCGCAGCAAATTGAGATTTCGGGCTTTGGCACTAACAATACCGGCCGTCACGGTAGATGTGAGATTAAACGGATTACCAACGGCCAACACCCATTCGCCAACCCTAATATCATCGGAGTTTCCAAAGGTGAGGTAGGGGAGTTCGCTATCGTTAATTTTCAGCAGGGCTAGATCGGTTGATGGGTCCGTTCCAACCACCATCGCCTCATAGGTGCGCATATCGTTCATAGTAACCTCAATTCTGTGTGCTTCGGCAATCACGTGGTTATTGGTTACGATGTATCCATCGGGGGATATAATGACCCCCGAACCTGCTGATCGCGCCGGCTCACCCTGATAGTAGCGGCGGCCTCCAAAGAAGTCGCTCCAGGGATTGTAGTATGTTGGTGGCACAGATTCGGTAGTAACGTGCACCACGGCGTGAACCGATTTTTCAGCGGCATGCGTAAAATCCATGGAGCCGGGAGGAATGGAAGCGTTCGAAACCGGAATGGTTTGAAACGGATGGTACTCCACCAACTGCGATTTTGGATTGTCATTTTTGTTAACGACCAGGTCCCCGCCTAGCCAAACAAAGCTACCTGCGGCTACAAGCCCACCCACGGTGGCAATCAAAAGGGTTGACCAAATTTTCTTCATAGCTTTTCCTATTTAATACCGAGATTTTTTTGAAATGCTTTTCCGTCCTTACTAACGCATTCAGGACGATTGTATGACATCAAAATGCATACAACTTGCATGATGAGTTGTGTTAATTCGTGTTAAGTGTTACATAAAGAGAGGTGTAGCGCCTTTTTTTAGATGTCGGCTTCCCTCACATTTTGGAGCAAAAATCATACCTGCTACTTTACATGAGCAACCTTGTAAGCTGAATACCTAATTTTGCAGAAGCTGTATGGAACTTGCATTCGAAAAATACCAGGGTACGGGCAACGACTTTATTATCATTGAAAACCGGTCTAAATCATTTCCTGTTCACGATGTAAATGTCATTCAATGGTTGTGTCACCGACGTTTCGGAATTGGCTCAGATGGGTTGATTCTAATAGAGCCTGACGAAGTGGCAGACTTCTACATGAATTTTTTCAATCCCGATGGTTCACAGAGTTACTGTGGAAACGGAAGCCGCTGCGCAGTTCTTTTCGCACATTCGCACGGTTGGGTTGGAAATCGTTGTTCATTCAGGGCTATTGACGGCATGCACCAGGGGTTTGTAGATGATAACGGATGGATTCGTATTTCTATGAATCCGGTTGCTTCATGTGTGGAGAACAACTCAGATTTTCAACTCAACACGGGCTCACCACACTATATTCGATTTACGGGTGATGTTGAGCACGCAGATTTGATTGATGTGGGACGAAGCATTCGATACAACGATACCTTTCGCGAAAAAGGAATCAATGTAAATCTGGTGCAAGAGCTCGCAGAAGGCATACTTCGAATGCGCACGTATGAGCGCGGGGTTGAGGATGAAACCCTGTCGTGCGGCACGGGTGTTACCGCGGCTGCACTTGCTTACAGATTGAAAAGTAATTTTCAGGATGAGGTAATCGTTCAGACCAAAGGAGGTGAGTTGAAGGTGCAGGCTGATGCGGATGACAATCGGGGATTTCATAACATTTGGTTGTCCGGACCTGCGCGAAAAGTATTCTCGGGATTTGTTGAAACGAAACACTATCATGATTCAAACTGAGCGACTTATCCTAAGGGCATTGGAGCCGGCGGATGTTCACGCATTGTATCGTTGGGAAAACGATGTCGAGAACTGGTTGGTGAGTCATACCACCAAGCCTTTTTCACAAGCAAGCCTTGAACAGTTCATTCTGAACATTACGGATATCTATTCCGACAAGCAGTTGAGGCTTATGATATCACTCAATGACGACGACTCAACCATTGGCGCCATTGATTTGTTTGAGTGCGATTTTACACACCTGCGCGCCGGAGTGGGTATTTTAATTGGAGAAAAAGAAAGCAGAGGTATGGGTTACGGCAAGGAAGCACTGGACGGACTGGCTACCTATGCGCGCGAAGTTTTGTTTCTTCAACAGCTATATGCAGATGTGCTGGCCAATAATGTGGCTGCCCAACGACTTTTCGATGCTGCGGGATATGAACAAACCGGCATTCGAAAAAACTGGATTCGCACATCTGGTGGCTGGCAGGATTTAATTTTGATGACCAAGAAACTGCATGGCGAAAAAGAATAGCTCCTCCAGACCCCTAATGAGACTCGCCGTTGCCCTTGTGCTCCTGTTGCTGGTGGTGGGGGGCGTCAAGCTCTTCTCACTTTACAAACGTGTTTACTGGCCCAATGTGGCCATTGCGCAACAGAGCAGCGGATACCTTTATATACCCACAGGAGCTAGTCTCGAAACAGTTGCCGGACTGCTGGAGCAGAAGGGATACATACTAAACCGACACACTTTTGAGTGGGTGGCCGAACGAAAAAACTATCGGGGCAACCTCATTGTTCCGGGGAAATATAAGCTGCAGGATGGTATGAGCAACCAGCAGCTCGTTGACCATCTGAGAGCCGGAAATGGCCGACTGGAGGTAAAGCTCACATTCAACAACCTGCGAACACTCGAAGAATTGGCCGGTAGAATGGGCAGCCAGCTTGAACCCGATTCGGCCGATTTTCACTCTGTGCTGTTGAGCCCTGATGTGATGGCCCACTACGGCTTTAACCGCTCTACCTTTGCTGCCATGTTTATTCCCAATACATATCATCTTGATTGGGCAAGCAGTACAGAGTCGGTGATGACCCGAATGGCCGAAGAGTTCAAAAAATTCTGGACTCCTGAACGATTGCAGAAAGCGCGGGCTCTAGGCTTGAGCCAGTCTGAAGTGGTAACCCTTGCGTCCATTGTGCAGGCCGAGCAGCGCCTGAGACCCGACGAGCACAAGCGAATTGCAGGTCTCTATATCAATAGGCTGAGAAAGGGCATGAAATTGCAGAGTGACCCAACGGTTATTTTTGCTGTGGGCGATTTCAGTATCAATCGCGTTCTGTACAAGCATCTTGAATACGACCACCCTTACAATACCTATAGAAACGTAGGATTGCCCCCAGGCCCCATCCTTTTCCCCGACGTTGGAGCTGTTGATGCTGTGTTAAATGCAGAAGAACATAACTTCATCTTTATGTGTGCCCGGGAGGATTTCTCAGGATATCACTATTTTTCAACCAACTTAAGAGAGCACAACCGGTATGCAGAGAAGTACCGAAGGGCTTTAAACGAACGAAAAATCTACAAGTAAGATGAAAATCAAGTTCGGAACGGATGGTTGGCGGGCTGTCATTGGCAAGGAATATACCTTTTACAATGTGGCGCGTGTTTCGGAGGGCGTAGCGCGTTGGCTCGATAAGACTCCCGGAGGTGGTGAAATCATCATCGGTTATGACTGTCGCTTTAACGGGAAGCTTTTTGCGATGGAAGCGGCCAAGGTGTTGGCGCATAGAGGATACCACGTTCGCTTGTCCGGTGATTTTGTTTCTACACCTATGGTGTCTCTGGCCGTTTTGCAGCGCGAAGCACGATTGGGAATCGTAATAACGGCCAGCCATAACCCTCCCGAGTACAATGGATACAAGCTAAAGGGTAGTTTTGGAGGCCCCTTACCCCGCACAGAAGTAGATGAAGTGGAAGCCTTGATTCCCGATCGACTTGACTTTGATCCGCAGGAGCTCAGTTTTGAAGATCTGCTTCAAGCGGGCTGGATCAAGGAAAGCAATCTCGAAAAGAAATATCTGCAGCACGTTCGCGAACACTTTGACCTGGATGCCATTGCACATTCAGGGTTCAGGTTTGCTTTTGACGCCATGTATGGCTCCGGTCAGCGGGTGTTAAGTCAGTTATTGCCCGATACCGAATGCCTGCACTGCGAATACAACCCCTCTTTTAAAGGTGTTCCTCCCGAGCCTTTGGCCCGCAATCTTCAGGAATTTCAGCAGTTTGTTTCAGAGAGACCTATAGATTGCGGCCTGGCAACCGATGGAGACGCAGACAGGATTGCGCTGGTGGATGCGGACGGGCGGTTTATTGATGCTCACCACATTATCCTTATCCTGATTCATTACCTGAAAGGGTACCGAAAGTTAGATGGAGGGGTGGTAACCGCTGTCAGCTCCAGCAACAAAATTGCGCAGCTGTGCGAACACTACGGGCTCCACCTCGATGTGGTAAAAATTGGGTTCAAGTACACAAGCGAACTCATGCGTACCAAAGATGTTCTTGTGGGTGGCGAAGAATCGGGAGGCATAGCCGTTAAAGGCCACATACCGGAGCGTGATGGAATATGGATGGGCTTGATTATTTGGGAATTCATGTCCCGTACCGGAAAAACCCTCCGTCAAATCATTGACGAAATATATGCACTGGTAGGCTCTTTTGCCTTTGAGCGAAGGGATCTCAGGTTGTCGGAAGAAGCCAAGCAACGAATTGTAAACAACTGTGAAAATGGAAAGTACTCTGCTTTTGGCGAGCACAAGGTTCAGCGGGTTGATACACTTGATGGCTTTAAGTACATTTTGAATAGCGATACCTGGGTGATGATTCGGCCTTCGGGTACAGAGCCTGTATTGCGGATGTACGCCGAGGCACCCACCCGTGAGGAAGTAACCGCATTGCTCGATACGGTTATTGAAAGTGTGTAGTATCAACTTTTCAGCAGCCCAACTGAGCGCAGAAGTTTTTTCCCAATCCACCTGAAGTATTCCGTAAAAGAAGCTTTCCCGCTGAGAATTTTTTCCAATCGAGCGGCCTTGTAACTGTACATGTCCGGGTGGATAGCCTCGAAGTTGGGAGAAAAGTTGCCTGATTTATCAGTGGCAAAGGCTTGCCCATTTCTCGTGTAAACAAACACATTTTGGCGATACCAAACCTGAATCCGTTTGTCTCCCCATATGGCGGGCCGGATAAGGTCGTGTTGTTGGTATCCGTGTTTGGCAAAAAGCTCAGCCCAGTATGATGGCCACTGCTCATTCAAATGATTTTGCCCTCCCTGAAATGGAATTGCCGCACCAAAAACCACAGTGTCGCTACTTTGTACAATGTTGTTCACGAAGGTTTCAGCGCAGTCGGGGTGAATGTGTTCTCCTACTTCGAAGCTAATAGCCAAATCGTACTTTTTATTCAGATTCACCGGCGCTCCTAAATCACATTCCCGAAACGAGGATTCAGAAATGTTTTTTCTCAATTTCTCCCTGTTCACCCAGGAGCCGTCCAGCCCGAGCACATCTTCTATCCCTTGCTCGTTGAAGACCCGAAGAAAAGTCCCGATTCCGCAGCCAAAGTCCACCACGCTGTTCGGTTTAAAAAGCTCCATAAGCACAGGAACCATTGCACCGGGCGACTCCATGTGATGGAGCTTTTCATCATGATGGTATGTTACTTTAGCCATTTCGGACGTTCTTCAGAATGAATGACTTGTTGCCTTTTTCTTAGGTTTTTCTCCCGACGCGAACGCAACATTTGGTAAACCCCAGGCAGTTTAACGGAGTCTATCCATCTGGACAGAATGCGTTTCCAGGGTGAATGAAAGTAGTCAATGCTGCTTTTAAAAGGCTCAGCATCTATTAGACGAGGAAAAACGCAGCGCATGCTATTGAGCAGACCATGCTCGTAAAAATAACCCCAGCTGTCTGCGCTCACGCGAATTGGGAGAATTCCATTCACCAGGCGCTTTGCAGCCGCAAGGGTAATCATGTATGCGCCGGTAGTAATGGGTTGATGAATGTTAACCGGATAACACAAGTGGTGCTCGCCTTTGTAGTTGACAGATTCATGTGTGCTGATATTTAGTGTTTTGTGTGATTGGTAGTACAGCATCACTACTTCGTCCGTTTGAAGAATTGGAGCCAATGCTTCCAGGTGTTCATTGAGATTCTCAGGCAATACCATGTCATCCTCAAGAATAAGGGCAACGGGCGTTTCTTTCATCACCATTTCCTTGTAGATATTCAGGTGCGACAAGGCACAGCCGATTGCCCCCTTCGTTAGCCATGTCGGATGTTTCGCCAGAGCCTCAGCATCGCAAAGCTCTTTTATATCCCCTTCAGTCAAGTGATTGCCAACAACCGCATCACACATGGTGTACTGCATATTTGCTTTGCGTAACTGCAGTTCAATATGTTCTCTTCTACGTGTAGCACTTGCGAGACTTACTACGTATGTCGGAATGTTATGTGTTGCTTTTGAAGTGATGGAGAAATGAGTTTTAAACTTGGCGGCTATGCTGCTTTGGGAGCGAAAGGTACAGAATCAGAAAAAAACGCTCAGAAGTTTAGGCTCGCTTTATAGGTAGCTACATTGTTGCGCTCATCGGTTACTTTCACCACCAATTCACGGGTGCCTTTGAATCGGCCTTTCTCAAGGTGGTGTGTAATCCGAGAGGCTTTGGGCTCGTATTCCATCAAGATCCATTCGCCATCAATGCGTGCTTCAAAATGTTTGATGCCGCTGAGGTCATCCGTAATAGATAGGTCAATGCGCGGAACTCCCGCCATATTCTTCCCATTGAAGATGTTCATAGGCTTGATACGAGGCGGCACCGTATCTATGCGAGCCGTGAATGAGCCGAACTCGCGCAGTCTTGTGGTAACCCATCCATCTTTGTAACGTCCACCTTTGGCCTTGTGGTATTGCCCCCCGGTTACTGCGGTTACCAATACCTTTTCCTCCAATTCTTCGGGAATATCGTCAATTTTCATTCTTAAAGTGAACCACTTATCCACAGGCACCATTCCATCGTGAATGTGGTGAACAGGGCCAAGTGAGTTCCACAATTTGGCACCCTCGGCATAGGTGAAATCGGTGTCTTCATACAGCCGTTGTGGAGGTATGGTTAGTGCCAGGTTATCCGTTTCAAAAACATTTTCGCGGTCGTGATGAAAAACATCCTTCACCTTTTTTCCGACAGTAGGAACAGTTGCAGGAGCTTGTGTTAACCACTCAACCTGAAACTGCAGAGTGGACTCATTGCCGTATGAATCGTTGACGACGTATTGGAAGCTATGCCGTCCGTGCGGAAGATGTACAACACCATTGTTCACAGCAGTTTTGTATACGGTGAGGTCGTTGTATGGGCTTACATAACTTCGGTGGTAATGCCATTTTTTGAGATGAAAAAGCCTGAAGTCTTTATAGGTGTTTATTTGCCTGAAAGTGTTAAAATTGATACTGTCTAACTGACTTTCAAAGATCAGTTCATCCTCTTGATACAGTCTGATTCGGTGAATGCCGCATTTGTTGGGAAACTCATTGAGCAGGTCGTAGGTGTGAACGGCAAAAGACGCAGGTCCAAAAACGCGAACAACTTGTTGATTTTTGAGTGTATACTTTCCGTTCGATCCCGCTACCACGTAACTCATGTCGTCACGTCTTCCTTCCACAGTGCTGGAGTCGCTCATCGGGTAAACGCGCAGCCCTCGGACAATAGGAGGAATATCGTCTTTAATTGCGAAGTTAAATAGCAAGGGGTTCAAAGAGAGTTGGCTGGTTGTTTCTCGAATCTCAAAATGCAGGTGTGGTCCGCCCGATCCGCCCGTATTGCCCGATTTGGCGATAACTTCGCCCCGCTCTACGGGTGCCTGATGGGGTTCGAGTTTGAGGTCCAATTCAAAAGATTCCAGGGAGTATTGCTCTACACGTGCCAAAAGCGCCAGTTTGGGACTGAGTGTTTTGAGGTGAGCATACACAGTGGTGTAGCCGTTTGGGTGGTCGATGTACAAAGCATTTCCATAGCCATAGGGAGATATGCGAATACGAGATACGTAACCTTCTGCCGCTGCGACAACATTCATTCCTTCTACCCCCTGGGTTTTGATGTCTATGCCTGAGTGGAAGTGATTGCTTCTCAATTCTGCAAAATTCCCTGAGAGGAAAAGCGGAATATCCAGTGGAGCTGAAAAATAATCAACCGGCCAATGAGCGGGCTGTGCACTGGCGGGCACCGACCAAAAAAAAGCCCCGAACAACAGGGCTGTCATAACTGCCAAATGACTGAAAGGTATCTTAAACATGTGTTAGCAAAAATAAGTGTTGCTGCGGGTCGCCATCATTGGTGCTCACACAGATTTCAACAAATGCGGGTGCAAATGTTGTGCCTGATGATAAATTCTGAAGTTGGTCAAGTGGCTTCACTGTGCTACCTTTGTGCACGAAATGATCAGGTAAAAAACTACCATGTCACAATTGCTCGATAAACTTTCTGATTTAAACCATCTTGTAGATAAAATCGGAAAGCGTTTGGCTGATTTGGAAGCTGAGAATGATGCCCTCAGGGCAGAGTTGAGAACCAAAGAGATGGCTGTTCAGAGCATGCAGGCAGAAGTTGAAAACCTGAAAGAACAACACAAGTTAATGACGCTGACCTCGTCGTTGCCCAAAGGTGAACATCGCAAAGATGTAAAGCTCAAAATCAACGATATGGTAAGAGAGATTGACAAGTGCATTGCTTTGTTGAATACGTAGGAACATCCAGATGAGCGAGTTATCTATACGGGTTAGTATTGCCGGCAGGGTTTATCCTCTTACTGTGGAACAGCAGGAGGAGGAAATAGTGCGCAAAGCGGCTAAGTACATCGACCAGAAAATTAACGAGCTCAAGAACCAATACGCTGTGAATGACATTCAGGACTACCTCGCCATGGTAGCTTTGGAGATGTCTGCTAAACTACAGGAACCACCGCCAACAACCGATGTGGAGATGGATGAACAGGTTGAAGTATTGCGTAAAAAGCTGGAATCCTGCATGAAATAAGCGATGCGTTTGCCCTTCTCCTTTCAGGGGTTTTAAACTAAAGAAGGAAAAAATGGGAGAAATGACTTATGCCGTAATTGGCCTGTTTGCCGGAGTTTTAGCCGGTGGATTGGTCGTTTACCTCGTGCTGAACGGTTTGCTGAAACGGCGCAATGAGGCGGTTATCAAGGAGGCAGAGAAAGAAGCCGAGCAAATCAAGAAAGACCGCATTTTGCAGGCCAAGGAAAAGTTCCTGCAGTTAAAGGCTGAGCACGAGAAAATGATCAATGAACGCAACCAAAAGTTGCAGCAGTCTGAAAACAAGTTCAAGCAGCGTGAATCGCAGCTCAACAAAAAGACTGAAGAGGTGAACCGGCTCAACAAAGATTTGGAGCGAAAGCGCGGCAACCTCGACCAGCAGCTCGAGATTGTGAACAAAAAGCAGGAAGAGCTGCGTAAAGAGCATCAACGCCAGGTTGAGGCCCTTGAAAAGCTATCGGGCTACTCCGCCGAAGAAGCGAAAAATCAATTGGTGGAAGCTCTGCGGGATGAAGCAAAGACCGCGGCCATGGCCATGATTAAGGAGATTTCGGATGAAGCAAAACTCACAGCCAACCAGGAAGCTAAGAAGATTGTAATCCAGTCTATTCAGCGCGTGGCAACGGAGCATGCCATTGAGAATTCAGTGTCGGTTTTCAACATCGAAAACGACGATATCAAAGGTCGAATCATTGGACGTGAAGGCCGAAACATCCGTGCGATAGAAGCTGCAACCGGCGTTGAGGTTATTGTAGATGACACGCCGGAGGCCATTATCCTGAGTTGCTTTGACCCTGTTCGTCGCGAAATTGCGCGACTCTCATTGCACCAGCTTGTAACAGACGGTCGTATCCACCCGGCAAGGATTGAAGAGGTGGTGAAGAAAGTTACCCGCCAGATTGAAGACGAAATCGTAGAAACCGGTAAGCGCACATGTATTGACCTTGGAATCCATGGTCTTCATGCGGAGCTGGTTCGCATGGTAGGCCGCATGAAATATCGCTCGTCGTACGGCCAGAACCTGCTGCAGCACAGCCGTGAGGTTGCCAATCTTTGCGCAACCATGGCTGCAGAACTTGGTCTGAGCACCAAAGCCGCCAAACGGGCAGGTCTATTGCACGATATTGGAAAAGTACCTGACGATGAGCCCGAATTGCCGCACGCCATTTTGGGTATGCGTCTCGCTGAGAAGTACGGAGAGAAACCCGACGTGTGCAACGCCATCGGTGCGCACCACGACGAAGTGGAGATGACCAGCCTTATTTCGCCCATCGTTCAGGTGTGTGATGCCATTTCAGGAGCCCGCCCCGGTGCACGTCGCGAAGTGGTTGAGGCCTACATTCAGCGTCTGAAAAATCTGGAAGACCTTGCGCTCAGCTACCCCGGTGTAACCAAGTCTTTTGCCATTCAGGCCGGCCGTGAACTGCGTGTGATGGTGGAGTCTGAAAAAGTGACTGATCAGCAGGCAGAACAGCTCTCGTTTGATATTTCGCAGCGCATCATGAATGAGATGACCTATCCTGGTCAAATCAAAGTAACTGTGATTCGCGAAATGCGCTCAGTGAACTACGCCAAGTAACAACCGGATGGACTTTGCCGGAACACGCATTTTGGTAACGGGTGGGGCCGGGTTTATCGGTTCCAATCTTTGTGAGGCCCTCCTTGAGCTGGGGGCCGGGGTGCGGTGTTTCGATAATTTCCTCACCGGAAAGCGATCCAATATTGAACAGCTTTTGGCGCACCCCAACTTCGAGCTGATGGAAGGTGACATTCGCATTCAGCAAGATTGTGAAAACGCTGTTGCAGGTTGCCGCTGGGTGCTTCATCAGGCGGCATTGGGTTCTGTGCCTCGTTCGGTTGCCGACCCCATTACAACCAACGAAATCAATATCAACGGTTTTCTGAACATCATTGAGGCAAGCCGAAAAGCCGGAGTAGAGCGCTTCGTATATGCTGCGAGCTCTTCAACCTATGGCGATCACCCTGGACTGCCCAAAGTAGAAGATAAAATCGGGAAGCCGTTATCTCCTTATGCGGTAACTAAATACGTAAACGAGCTCTATGCGGATGTGTATGGCAAGCTGCATGGTTTGCCAAACATAGGGTTGCGCTATTTCAACGTGTTTGGGAGGCGTCAAGATCCGGACGGAGCATACGCAGCAGCCATTCCGAAATTTATCCGGGCGTTCATGCGATACGAGTCCCCGGTGGTTCACGGCGATGGTTCACAAACCCGTGATTTCACCTACATTGATAACGTGATTCACGCCAACCTTTGCGCCCTTACCACCAAGAACCCCGAAGCCCTAAACAAAGTGTACAACGTGGCGTTTGGCGAAAGCACTGACTTGAATTCTCTTGTGAAAATTCTGAAAGCAGAGCTCGCGAAATTCGATGAGAAAATTGCGGGGGTTGATATCTCCCATGGCGCCCAGCGTGTGGGTGATGTGAAACACTCACTGGCGGATATTTCTCGAGCCAGAAACCTGCTGGGTTACAATCCCCAATTTAATTTTCGCGAGGGTATAGAAAAAGCCATTGAGTGGTATTGGCAACATTACCGATAGTACTTACAGATAGTTTCAGGATAGTGCTAACCCTGAAATTTGTTCCTTTATCCTGATTATGTCACGCACCATCCTTCAGATTATCGGAGCTCGTCCTCAGTTTGTGAAGCTCGCTGTGGTAAGCAGAGCTTTGGCGGCACATTCCGGAGTGCGCGAAATCATCGTTCACACCGGTCAGCATTTTGATGCCAATATGTCGGCTGTCTTTTTTGAGGAGTTGGAAATTCCACAACCCGACTTCAATCTCGGGATTCATGGAACCGGCAATGAAGGCACGATCCAAACCATGCGCGAGGCGTTGGTTGCTTTGATGCAATCTGTTTCCTCAGATGTGGTGGTGGTTTACGGCGATACATACAGCACACTTGCGGGTGCTTTGGCAGCCGAGGAATTGCAAATTCCACTTGCTCATGTAGAAGCGGGTTTGCGGAGTTTCAATGCCTCTATGCCCGAGGAACACAACCGTATAGAAACGGATAAGAGGGCTCATTGGTTGTTTGCACCTACTGATGTGGCTATGATGAACCTGGCGAATGAAGGGTTGGATAAAGCTCCGAGAATCGTGGCGAATACAGGTGACGTGATGTACGACGCGGTTCGCTATTACGCTCAGCGTGCTAAAAATGAAAGCATCGAACCAGTACCTGGGCATTTTGTGCTTTGTACCCTTCATCGCGCCGAAAACACTGATGATCCCGAAAGGCTAAAAGAACTTGTTGATGCCCTCAATGAAATCTCTCGCCGCTTTGAGATTGTACTGCCATTGCACCCACGGACAAGGCAGCGGTTGCAGTCCTTCGGACTGCGCTTTGTTTTCCCCACCCACCCGCCCTTGTCCTACCTCCGCATCCTGCAACTCCTTCGTCATTGCCAATTTGTTCTCACCGATAGTGGTGGATTGCAAAAAGAAGCTTACTTCCTCGGTAAGTATTGCATCACCTTACGCGATGAAACAGAGTGGACCGAACTTGTAAAAGGTGGGTACAACCAACTCGCAGGTGCCGATAAGCAGCGAATTCTGGCTGCGGTGCAGAATATTCCTTCCGAAAAGGGGGTTTTTAGCGAAGGATGGTACGGGCAGGGAAATGCCGGAGAAAAGATTGTAAGTGCGCTCCTGGGCTAAACATCCTCAAGTGGACGAAAAGATTGCCAACAGCTTTTTGAGTTCTTCAATTTTGGCCTCCTCGCCACTGTGCTGATAGGCAAAAATCAGGTTGTGAATACACCGAACCATCATCACACTGTTGTCGCACGGCATGAAGTATTCGGGTTTAGGTTCCAGCTTTTGCCGCTTGAGGAATCGCACAATTTCGGCCCTGTTCAGTAAAATGCCTTTGCTGAATGCATCCAGGTAGAAAAGCACTTTGCGCTCTTTGTTGGCAGTGTCGGTTTCGCGGTATATGTTAAATCGGTCTTCGTAGGCAAGCACAAAATGGTGTGGTAGGTTTACACCAAAAATCGGTACATCAAGACTTTCTGCCAAAATGATGTACAGCATGCTCAATGACAAAGGGTTGCCTCTTTTCGATTCCAGAACGTGGCTCAGATAGGAATTGTGCGGTGCGTGGTAGTTTTTCTTGTTTCCTTTAAAGCCGTGCACGTTAAAGATGATTTCGTTCATCACGCGAACCTGTTCAAACGCTGTGAGGTTATCGTTCAGTTCCAGCCAGATATCCTGACGAACACGCGCAATGGTTTCGCGGATTTCTGATTCGTCCAACTCGGGGTATTGGTAGCGGTTAATGATTAAAGCACCTTCAAGCAGACTTTCGGCACCGCTTTGGTACCACTCCTTCAAGCTCAGCTCAACCGACGTGAACTGAATTTCGTGGATGATGTCTTCAATGCGCTGCTGAAACACATCGCCCGGTTCCTGGTCTTCCCAGAAAAGCTCAAGTTTGGGTATTACCGAAATTCCCAGTGATACTATCTGATCGCGAACCTGGGTGTAAATTTGATCGTCGGGGTCGTCAATCAGGTTGAGCAGGGCATCAATCTCTTCGGGCTTGAGCGGCGAACCATCATTCATAGTACGAATGTACAACGCGGCAGAGCACACCCTGTTCGCCCATAGAGCTCCTTTTTCAATAGCCTGATGTTAATCGCTCCAATACCACGCGTATCATTCTGTCTACGGCAGCGTGGTAATCACGGCTGAATTCCATGCGCATACGATTGGCGATGATGGTGCAAACCGTTGCAGTTTGATGGCCCAGCATTCCGCCCAGTCCATACAAGGCTGAGGTCTCCATTTCGAAGTTGGTAATGCGGTAACCGCGGTGCGCAAAGCTGCTCAGTTGTTCGTTGAGCCGGGGCAGTCGCGTGGGTATACGGAGCATTCGCCCTTGCGGACCATAAAACCCGCATGCCGTGGCGGTAATGCCGTGGTTCATTTCGGGGCCGTCAATGCGCTCAAAGAGGTTTTTGCCCGCTGCCGCCACGTAGGGAGATCCCATGTCCTGCGGCCAGTTTGCGTGCCCGAGAAAAGCGTTTCGTAACTCCATTTCTTCTTCTTCAAACTCACACTGGTAGTAATTCAGCACCTGATCCAAGCCCAGGCCATGGGTAGAAAGCAGAAACTGATCTACTCCAAGATCCGGTTGGAGTGCGCCGGAGGTTCCGAGGCGAACAATATTCAAGGAGGTGTGCTCCGGAAGGATAGTGCGGTTTTGAAGGTCGATGTTTAGGAGTGCGTCCAGTTCATTCAGCACGATGTCAATATTGTCGGTGCCAATACCGGTTGACATGGCCGAAACGGGCATTGTGCCAATCCTGCCTGTGTGGGTAACAAACTCTCTGTTGGTAACCCGGTGATCTACGTGGTCGAAGTATTTCGAAACTTTTTCAACCCTGCCTTGATCGCCAACTACAATGATGTTGGATGCAATTTGATCAGGATGAAGATTGAGGTGATACACGGCACCATTTTCGGTGAGCACCAACTCTGAGGCGGCGAGTTGCCCATCAGTAACTTGTCGAGATACTTTCATTTTCCAAAAGTAGTAATTGCATCAACGCAGTATTGAGTACATCCATTGGCCGCATCAATATTGCTTACCTTTGACACATGCGAGCCGAGATAATTTCCATAGGTGATGAACTGTTGTTGGGTCAAACTATCAATACCAACGCAGCATGGATGGGCAGGGAGTTGCATGAGGCCGGCATCAGCCTGCAGCAGGTAGTAACCATCACTGATAGCAGGGATCATATTCTTTCGGCGCTGAAGGAGTGTACAGAACGCGCAGATGTGGTTCTGGTAACCGGAGGTTTGGGGCCCACCCGCGACGACATTACCAAAGAGACATTGTGCTCCTTTTTCAATACCAAACTCGTTCGAAACGAAGAGGTTTTGGCTGCCATCCGACGGTATTTTGGTGAAAAAGGCATTCCGGTGTTGCCCGCCAACGAAGCACAGGCTGATTTGCCGGAGAAAGCGGATATTTTACCCAATCCCAGGGGTACAGCAATGGGAATGTGGTTTGAGGAAAACAACAAAGTGGTGGTTTCTATGCCCGGGGTTCCGCACGAAATGGAAGGCATGATGCGTGAACAGGTGTTACCGAGGCTTCGCAGGCTATACGGAAACGGCGGTTTTTACTACGAAGTGGTGCAAACCATTGGTGTAGGCGAGTCGCGCATTGCACATACCATTAAGGACTGGGAAGATCGTATTCGATCAGAGGGTCTTTCGCTGGCTTACCTGCCCTCATCGGGCATGGTGCGCCTGCGTGTGAGTGGGCCTGTTGAGATGAAGGAACGTGTTACACTTGAGGCCTCCAGACTGGAAGAACTCTTGGGTGATATTGTCTTTGCACGAGGTGATTACGGAATTGCTGAAGTATTGGGTGCCATGCTCAGGGAGCGGAAAATGACCCTTGCGGTTGCGGAGAGTTGTACGGGGGGGTATCTTTCCGAAATGATTACTTCTGTTTCAGGAAGTTCTGATTACTACCTGGGAGGGGTAATCTCCTATCATCGCATGTTGAAATCGGGTGTATTGGGAGTGGATGAGGCGGTGATAGATGCAGAAACCGCCGTATGCGAAAAAGTAGCAGTACAGATGGCAGACGGTGTTCGAAAACTTACCGGTGCAGATGTTGCTCTGGCCACTACAGGCATTGCCGGGCCCGATGGGGGCACGCCAGAGAACCCGGTTGGCACGGTTTGGATTGGAATCAGCTCAGCAGCCGGAAGTCGGGCAGAGCGATTTACTTTCGGACGAAACCGGTCGCGCAATATTAGGGTGGCCTCCTTGTTTGCCTTAAATATGCTTCGGAAGCACCTCATAGCCGGATTATGAGCCGATCCGTTTCAGGAGAAAACGGCGTAAAAAAAATCAAAAGAGTGATGGCAGCATATTTTTTCGCTTTTGGGGTTGCTCAACTCGAATAAAAACCCGAAGTTTGCACGCCCATTTTGAAAAATCAGAATACGATGTCTCGAATTTGTCAAATCACAGGAAAAAAGCGGCAGGTAGGCCACAAGGTTTCACACTCAAATGTGAAGACCAAGCGTACCTTTGAGCCCAACCTGTTCACAAAAACGTACCAATTGCCGGAGAGCAACAAGCAAGTTACGCTGAAGGTTTCGGCCGCTGGTATGCGCACCATCAATAAATTGGGTATCCAGGAGGCACTCAAGCGCGCCAAAGAAAAAGGCTACTACACCGAAAAATAAGACGTCATGGCCAAGAAAGGAAAAGGAAACAGAATTCAGGTTATTCTCGAGTGTACCGAGCACAAGGAAAGTGGCATGCCCGGAATTTCCCGATATATTACCACCAAAAATCGTAAGAACACTCCCGATCGCATGGAGATTAAGAAATACAATCCCATTCTTAAGCGCATGACGGTTCACAAGGAGATTAAATAACATTGAATCATGGCAAAGAAAACAGTAGCAAGTCTGCAAACAGGTGGTGGAAAAAACCACACCCGCGTGATTAAAATGGTGAAGTCTCCCAAATCCGGAGCTTACGCCTTTAAAGAAGAGATTGTAACCAACGACGAAGTAAACGGTTGGTTTAACTCTTAATATCAGTTTCAACCTCATTGAAAAGCAGGCTTTTTCCAAATAAAGGAGAAAGCCTGTTTCGTTTCAGGTAGCCATGGGAATATTCAGCTTTTTTTCGCGGGAAAAGAAAGAGACCCTCGACAAGGGACTCGAGAAAACAAAAGAAAACGTTTTCTCCAAGCTTGCGCGTGCCGTTGCAGGAAAGGCGCACGTAGATGATGAGGTGCTCGACAACCTGGAAGAGGTGTTGGTCACGTCTGATGTGGGCGTTGAAACCACCCTCAAAATTATAGGGCGAATCGAAGAGCGTGTGGCCCGCGACAAATACCTGGGTACATCCGAACTCAACCAGATTCTTCGCGATGAGGTATCGTCGCTGCTAACCGAAAACAACAATGATGACGCCGTAGAATTTTCCATCCCGAAGGTGGATGGCCCATACGTGATTATGGTGGTAGGTGTGAACGGCGTCGGAAAAACCACCACCATTGGTAAGCTGGCGCACCAATTCAAACAAAAAGGATTGAAAGTGGTACTCGGTGCTGCCGATACTTTCAGGGCAGCGGCTGTGGATCAATTGCGCATATGGTCTGAACGCGTTGGGGTTCCTATGGTTCAGCAGGGCATGGGTGCCGATCCGGCTTCGGTTGCATACGATACCCTTCAGTCTGCCATGGCGTCGGGGGCCGATGTGGTGATTGTGGATACCGCCGGCCGTCTGCATAACAAAGTAAACCTCATGAACGAGCTCACCAAGATTCGCACGGTCATGAAAAAAGTGCTGCCAGAAGCACCGCACGAGGTATTGCTTGTGCTGGATGGATCCACCGGCCAAAACGCCATTGAGCAGGCCCGACAGTTTACACAGGCCACCGAGGTAAGTGCCCTGGCTCTCACCAAGATTGACGGAACAGCCAAAGGTGGAGTGGTGATTGGCATTTCCGATCAGTTCAAAATTCCTGTAAAGTACATCGGAGTAGGAGAGGGCATTGACCATCTTCAGGTGTTCAATAGGCGTGAATTTGTGGATTCACTCTTCGGTTAAGAGGCCCGAATTCACTGAACCAAAGCTGAAAAATGAAAACCAGATCGCTTAAAAAGAACAAGGTAAACGTAGTCACCCTCGGGTGCTCCAAGAATATTTTTGACTCCGAAGTCATGATGGCTCAGCTTCGCGCCAATAAATTTGACGTGAGCCACGAGTCAGAAACAGATGATGCGGAAATCGTAATCATCAACACCTGTGGCTTTATTGACAACGCCAAGCAGGAGAGTATTGACACCATCCTGCAATACGCTGAGGCCAAGAAAAGCGGTTGGGTGGAAAAAGTATATGTAACCGGATGTCTTTCTGAGCGATACCGGAACGACCTTGAAAAGGAAATTCCTGAGGTGGATGCCTACTTCGGAACCCGCGAGTTGCCCCGTCTGCTCAAAACCCTGAAGGCTGATTACAAGCATGAGCTGGTGGGCGAGCGCTTGCTGACCACCCCTGTGCACTACGCATATTTTAAAATTGCCGAGGGCTGCGACCGCCCCTGCGCCTTTTGTGCCATTCCACTCATGCGCGGAAAACACCGATCTACTCCCATGGAAGAGCTTGTGGAAAGCGCGCGCAAGCTCGCAGCTCAAGGCACAAAGGAGCTTATTCTTATCGCGCAGGATCTTACCTATTACGGTTTGGACCTCTATGGCGATCGCGTACTGGCTAAACTGCTCGCTAAATTATCAGAGGTTGAAGGAATTGAATGGATTCGTCTACATTACGCCTACCCAAGCGGATTTCCGATGGATGTGCTGGATGTGATGAAAAGCAAACCCAACATTTGCAACTATCTGGATATGCCCTTGCAGCACGCATCAACCAACGTGCTGAAAGCCATGCGCCGCGGTATTACCGGTGAAAAAACAGTGGAGTTGCTAAAAACGATTCGCGAGCGGGTACCGGGCATTGCCATGCGCACTACCTTGATTGTGGGTTTTCCCGGTGAAACCGATGAGGACTTTGAACTGCTCAAGCAATGGGTGCGCGATATGCGCTTTGATCGATTAGGGGTATTTACCTATTCCCATGAGGAAAATACCCATGCTTATCAGATGAAAGATGATGTGTCTGAGGAAGTTAAAAAAGCCCGCGCAGAGGAAATTCTCGCTATTCAGTCGGAAATCTCGTTGGAGCTCAATCAAGAGAAAGTAGGGAAGGTGTTCAGGGTGTTGATTGACAGGGTAGAGGGTGGATATTTCGTCGGACGAACGGAATTCGACTCACCCGAGGTGGACAACGAAGTGCTTGT